>DATCKT010000021.1:0-5248 GCA_036562195.1 Limnochordales bacterium | reverse complement strand
GTGTCGATGTCGCCGGCCTCGCCGTATTCGTGGTACACGTAGCGGCCGCCCAGGGCGTACACCGACACCACTTCGTCTCCCATGAGCCAACGGGCCAAGTCGAAATCATGGACCGATGAATCCACAAACAGCCCGCCGCTGGTCTTGACGTACTCCAGGGACGGGCCCGACGCGTCCCGGCTCGTAAGGCGCACCAGCACCGGGCGGCCGATGCGCCCCGCCTGGATCTGCTCATACGCGTAAGAATAGCCCGGGTCAAACCGGCGCATGAAGCCCAACTGGTACTTGATGCCGGCGCCTTCCAACATCTTGCGGATGCGCCGGGTCTGGTCGAGATCCACCGCGACGGGTTTCTCCGAAAAGATGTGCTTGCCCGCCGCGACGCACTCCCGCACGATGTCTTCCCGCACCTCGACGGGCGTGGCGATGACGATCGCGTCCACGTCTTCCCGGTGGACCAGTTCGCGATAGTCGTCGTAGCCAAAAGGTACGCCCAGCTCTTCCCGGAGCCGCTCCCGGGCCGCCGCGTTGGGGTCCGCCAACCCCACCAGCCGCACCCCCGGAATGCGCCCCGCCAAGTTGCGGGCATGGCACGCGCCCATGCGCCCGACACCGATGACACCCACATGCAGTTGCTCCAGTTTGCTTCCCACCGGCCTGGCCACGCTCCCGCTCGTCATTTTTGTGCCGGCTGCTGGTTCATCTCGCTCGCGAGCCGGCGAAACGCAGGGTCGATATAGAACCGCCATGCGCGTTCCGGTCCCGCCATGACGTTGAGGTAATACAAGTCGTAGCCCGGCGGCGCCGCCACGGGATGGTACCCCCGGGGCACCAGGACCGCGTCGCCGTCGCCTACGGCCACGGTCATGTCCAAGTCCCGCTCGTCGGTGTACACCCGCTGCAGGGCGAACCCACCCGCCGGCCGCAGCCGGTGGTAGTACACCTCTTCCAAGTACGTCTCCTCGGGCGGGCGATGGGTGTCGTGCTTGTGCGGCGGATAGCTGGACCAGTTGCCGCCGGGCGTGAGCACCTCCACCAACAGCAGCCGCTCCGCCGGGAGATTGCCCATCAGGATGTTGTGAATCCGCCGCCGGGCGCTGCCTGAGCCCCGGTCCACCACTTCCACGTCCTCTGGGCGAATCAGCCGGGCCTTCTCACCCCGCTGCGCAGGTGCGCCGCAGCGGGCATACTCCAGGTCCGTCTCCGCCGTGATGCGGTACGCCACCCCCGGCGGCAGGTACACCGTCCACGGCAAGCCCGAGAAGACGTCCATCCGCTCGCCGATGCGCTCCCACGTCCCCGCGTCGGACGTGACCGTGGCCCGCCCGGACAAAAGCACAAACCCCACTTCTTCGCCGCCCGTGTGGCCGCTGTCCGAGTCTCCCGCGGCCAGCCGGCGCACCGTGAAGCTCACGTATTTCCAACCCGCGCTTTCCGGCGTCACCGCGATGGGCGTCGGGCCGGGAACCGGGCGCAGGTGGAGCGATGCCATGGAGGGCACCTCCTCACAGCCAACACCGCGCCGCCGCGTACACAGTGGCGTCCGCGGCAGCGACGTGACCCGTTGACGGCAGGTCACCGGTCGACGGCGGGTCATCAATAGTAGAAACGTTGCCGCTTGCGAGCCTCCACGTACGCCGCCCGGGCCTGCTGCACGCTGGCCTGCCCCGACACCTCGGCAATGGGCACGTCCCACCACGACTCGTAGCCCGGCACGCGGGCCTCCGGGTCGACGGTGACATGGATAAAGGCCGTGCGGTCGGCCTCCTTGGCCTTGCGCAGCGCCTCCCGCAGCGACGCCTCGTCGTCGGCTTTGAAGGCCACCGCGCCCATGCTGGCCGCGTTGGCCGCGTAGTCGATGGGCATGTAGGCGCCTGTAAGCCTGCCTGTGGCCTTGTCCCGGAAACGCAGCTCGTTGCCGAACGACGGCGTGCCCGACGACACCTGCAGCCCGTGGATGGACTGGAAGCCCCCGTTGTCCACCAGCACGATGATGAGCTTGTACCCTTCCTGGATGGAGGTGACGATCTCCGTGTTCATCATCAGGTAGCTGCCGTCGCCGATCATGACGAACACGTCCCGCTCGGGCGCCGCCATCTTGACGCCCAGGCCCGCCGGGATCTCGTACCCCATCGTGGAGTACCCGTATTCCAGGTGATAGCCCTTGGGATCCACCGGCCGCCACAGCTTCAGCAAGTCGCCCGGCATGCTGCCCGCCGCGTTGACCACCACGTCCTTGGGTCCCGCCGCGTCGTTGACGATGCCGAGCACATTGGCCTGGGTCAGGCGCTGGCCCGGACGAACCTGGCGCAAGCGGTCCACTTCCGCGTTCCACTGGGCCTTGAAGCTCGACACCTGCTGCCGGTACGCCTCGGACGGCCGGCGGCCGGCCGCGGTCAGCTTTGCGGCCAGCGCCGTCAGCGTCGCCCGGGCGTCGCCCACGAGCGGCAGCGCGCCCAGCTTGTAGGCGTCCAGCGGGGCCACGTTGATGCCGATGAACTTCACGTCCGGATGCTGGAACGCGGTCATGGACGCCGTGGTGAAGTCCGACAGCCGCGTCCCGACGGCGATGACCAGGTCCGCCTGGGCCGCCAGCCGGTTCGCGGCCAGGCCGCCGTTGGCGCCCACGGGGCCGGCGTTCCACGGGTGGTTCCAGGGCAAGGCTCCCTTGCCCGCCTGGGTCTCCACCACCGCCACGCCGAACCGCTCAGCAAACTGGGCCAACGCCTGGGACGCCTCCGAGTAGATGACGCCGCCGCCCGCCACGATCACCGGCCGCTCGGCCTTCATGATCAGCTCCACCGCCGCCTCCAGGTCCTCTTCGGGCGGCGCCGTGCGGGCGATGCGCCACACGCGCTTCTTAAAGAAATGCTCGGGGAAATCGTACGCCTCCGTCTGCACGTCCTGGGGCAGGCAGATGGTGACGGCGCCCGTCGCGGCCGGGTCCGTCAGCACCTGCATGGCCCGGGGCAAGGCGGACAGCAGCTGCTCCGGCCGGTAGATGCGGTCCCAGTACACGGACACGGGCCGGAAGGCGTCGTTGACGCTTACGTCCTGGCTGTGGGGATGCTCCAGTCCCTGCAGCACGGGATGGGGCAGCCGGGTGGCGAAGATGTCGCCGGGCAAAAGCAGCACGGGCAGCCGGTTGATGGTGGCCATGGCCGCGCCGGTCACCATGTTGGTCGCACCGGGGCCGATGGACGACGTGCAGACAAAGGTCTGCAGGCGGTTCTTCATCTTCGCGTACCCGGCGGCGATGTGCACCGCGGCCTGCTCGTTGCGGGGCTGGTAGTACGTGAGGTCGCCCAGCTCTTCCAGGGCCTGGCCCAAGCCGGTCACGTTGCCGTGGCCGAAGATGCCGAGCACGCCCGCGAAGAAAGGCATCTCTTGGCCGTCGCGCGAGACGTACTGGCGCGCGAGGAACCGCACGATGGCCTGGCCTGCCGTCATCCGCACCGTCTGCATGCCGATCCCGCCCTCCATGCGATCGTAAGCGCTTTCATTCCCGTAGGGCAATCATTCCGTGCATACCCGGGAATTCCTCTTTTGCCAGAACAAACCACTCCGCAACCCCACAACGCCCCGGCGCGGCGCCCCTCTCCGCACGACGCCGGTCCGCCGGCCCTCGGGCCCGCCAGTGGCCGCCGGTAGCCGCCGTCGTCGACGCGCGACGGCCTGCGGGCCGCTCACCGGCCGCCGCCCTGCGCCACACCGTGCCCGTTAGCCGATCGGCCCGCCCGGGCCAGCTCCTGCAGCTCCTCGGACAGCTCCTCCAGCTCTTTCCCGCCCGCCATCATCGACAGCAGCTCTTCCCGGCTGAGCTCGTCCTTGGCGAAGGTGCCGTAGCTCTGCCCGCGATTGAGCACCGTGAACCGGTCGCCGACGGCCAGGGCGTGGTGCGCGTTGTGGGTGATGAAGATGACGGCCAACCCCGCCGCCCGCGCTTGGGCGATGTAACGCAGCACCACGGCCGCCTCCTTCACGCCCAGGGCGCTGGTAGGCTCATCCAGGATCAGCACCTTGGCGCCGAAGTAGACGGCCCGGGCGATGGCCACCGACTGCCGCTCGCCGCCCGACAGGGTGCCCACGGGCTGGTGCACGTCCCGCAGGTCGATGCCGATCTTCCGCAGCTCCTCCCGGGTCACGCGGGCCGCCTCGGCCATGTCGACCCTCCGGAACGGCCCCCAACCCTTCACCGGCTCGCGGCCGAGGAAGAAGTTGCGGGTAATGCTCATGAGCGGGATCATGCCCAGGTCCTGGTGCACGGTAGCGATGCCCAGATCGATGGCGTCCCGCGGCGAGCGGAACCGCACCTCCCGCCCTTCGAAGAACAGCTGCCCGCGGCTGGGTTCATAGACGCCCGAGAAGATCTTGATGAGCGTCGACTTGCCGGCGCCGTTGTCCCCCAAAAGGCAGTGGACCTCGCCCGGATACACCTTCATGGAGATGTCCTTGAGGGCGATCACCGGCCCGAAATACTTGTCGATGTGCCGGGCTTCCAGGGTAGGCGTCGTCATCGGCTCGTCATCGCTTTCTTGCGCAGATAGTTGTTGAACAGCACGGCGATGAGCAGCATGGCCCCCAAAAACACCTGGAACCAGTCGGTGTCCACGCCGGTGAAGAAAAAGCCCTGGCGCACCATGCCAAAGATGAGCGCGCCCAGGCTCGCGCCCAACACCGAGCCGTAGCCGCCCGTCAGCAGGTTGCCGCCGATGACCGCCGTGATAATAGCTTCAAACTCTTTCTGCTGTCCCCGCAGCACGTCCGCGGAACCCGCCGTGAGCACCGTCAGCGCCGCCACCAGGGTGCTGGAGGCGGCGGTGGCGATAAACAGGATCGTCTTGACCCGGCCCACCGGCACCCCGGCGTTGCGGGCCGCTTGGGCGTTGCCGCCTACGCCGAAAATCCAGTTGCCGAACTGGGTGCGGTACAGCACCCACGACGCCAGCGCCGTCAGCCCGATCCACCAATAGACCGACATGGGCAGGCCTAAGGGCGTCGCGGTGAACAGCGGGTACAGCCAATCCCCCTCCACCACGCGCCGCACGCCGGACACGATGGTGCGCCCGGTGATGAGGCGGGTGACGCCGATGGTCAGGCCCCGCAGGATGAACAAGGACGCCAGCGTCACGATGAAGGAAGGCAGGCCCGTGCGCAGCACCAGCGTCGCGTTGAACCAGCCCACCAGCACGGCGAACGCGAACGCCAGCACGATGGCGACCCACAGCGGCCAGCCCAGTTCCACCAC
>DATCKT010000016.1:0-1662 GCA_036562195.1 Limnochordales bacterium | reverse complement strand
GACAACAAGCGGGCGGTCCCTGCGGGCGCTGGACCTATCCCTGTTGGACTCATGCGCACAAGCGGTGGCTGGGCGGTCGAGCGGTCTCGACGAAGCGTCTGTGAGGAGGGCCATCGATCCCGTGCACTTTGTGGCCGTCCGGAGGGTGCGCGGCGGGCCGGCACCGGCGGAGATGACCCGTTACCTGCGGGAAGCCAGCGTTCGCCGGGAGGCCGATGAGGCGCGTGTGGCGCAGCTGCGCCGGCGCCTCGAGGAGGCCCGGGCCCAGCGTGAGCAGTGGATTGAACAGGCCTTGCAAGGGGTGATGCCCGGGACGTAGGCGCCAGCGGGAGAGGAAGGTGGGTGTCCGCCGGCCAGCGGCGGGATAGCAAGACGGTTTCTAGAAGTTTCTAGAAAAGGAGGCTGTTGACGGTGAGGACGAGGGCGGCGAAAACGTTAGTGGCGCTCGTGCTGTCGGTTTTGTTCGTGGCGGGGGCCATGGTGCCTGCGGGCGCGCAGGAGCCCGTCACGATCCGGTACTGGCAATACTTCTTCGACACCAAGGTGACCGCGATCGATACCCTCATCGAACAGTTTGAGGCGGAGAATCCGGGCATCAAGGTCATCCACGAGACGTTCCCCTATGAGGCCTACGGCGCGCGGGTCGCAGCGGCGGTGCCGGCGGGCCAGGGCCCTGAAGTCGCGAACCTCTTTTACGGATGGCTGCCGGCGTGGGTGCGGGCCGGTTACTTGATGCCGCTGCCCATCGACCATGAGGAGATCGAGCGGGAGTTCGTGCCCATGGTGCGGGCCGCGTACATGAACGGCGAGTACTGGGGCCTGCCCACGGGCGTGCGCACGCTGGCGCTGTTCTACAACAAGACCATGATGAACGCCGCCGGCATCCAGGAGCCGCCCCGCACGTGGGATGAGTTTCTCGCCGCGGGCAAGGCCATGGCCATCCGGCGTGGGCCCTTCTTTGTACAGCTGGGCTACGGCTTCGGGCCGGCTGGCCAGGACCATCACTTGATCCGAGAGATCCTGCTGCGCCAGTTCGGCGGCGTGCCCTACAGCGACGACAACCGGCAGGTGCTCTACAACAGCGAGGCCGGTGCCAAGGCCCTGGCCTTCTACGGCAGCTGGCAGCTGGAGCACCGCATCGGCGACGTGGAGTTCTTCCCGGGCCGGGCCACCTATCGTGACGGGTTCATCGCCGGGCTCATCGGCATGATCGTGGACGGTTCCTTCGCCATCGGCAGCATCCGCAACGGCGTCGGCAACAACTTCGAGTGGGGCGTGGCCGAGCTGCCGGTGTTCGAGGGCGGCGAGCCGCACAACTTCGGTTCCTTCTGGATGAACGGCCTCACGCCGCGGGCCTTTGAAAGCCCGGAGAAGCTGGAAGCGTCCATCAAGTTCCTCCGCTTCATCACCTCCGAAGAGGCCATGAAGCTGTGGCTGCAGCAGGTGGGCGAGCTGCCGGCGCGGCTGTCTTTGGCCAACGACCCGACGCTGGCGTCCGACCCCGTGTACGGCCCGTTCATTCGGTCGCTGCCCTACTCCCACGCGACGTTCTTCGTCGATGAGGAAGGCCAGCGCCGGATCATGGTTGACGCCATCAACCGGGTGCTCTTGGAGGGCATGGATCCGGCCGAGTCCATCCGCATCGCGGCCGAGGAAGAGCAG
>DATCKT010000011.1:0-3976 GCA_036562195.1 Limnochordales bacterium | reverse complement strand
AACAACGACAGCGCCTACGGCCTCTTCAGCAGCATCTACACCCGCGAAGTGAACCGCGCCATGCGGGCGGCCCGGGACATGACCACGGGCATCGTGTACATCAACCACGGCACGACGGGAGCGGAGGTCCACCTGCCCTTCGGCGGCACCCGCGGCACCGGCAACGGCCACCGGGGGGCGGCGGTGCAGGTCCTCGACGCCTTCACGGAGTGGAAGACCATCAACATCGACTACTCCGGACGGCTGCAACGGGCCCAGATCGACACATCGAGGAGCGCCCACAGGTAGAAGGCTACCCACAGCCGGCGCATCGACTTGCCCGGCGGGCGCGGCACACGCTTTCCGGCCTGGGGATATACTGGTTAGCGGCTTTGCCTGGGAGAGCGGCTCCGCGCGCGGAGGCTTGGCTTGCCGAGAGGTTGTCCGCGGGGAGCGACCGTGTCCCGGGGGCGCCTGGGCAACGGCCGGAACGGGGGTCGGATGCGCATGTTGTGCCGCGTGCTAAAGATGGTGTTAAACCCGGTGCTCAAGCGCCGGGGACGAACCATGATCCTCATCTGGCGGCGCAGCCGCTGAGTCCGGCGGCGCCGCGGCGCTCTGGGAGGCCTCTTGGGGGTTGGCTCCCGGAAGGGGTCACCGAATAGAGCGCCCAACAAAGGCCGGCAGCAACGCGAGACCTGATCTGAAACCGGCGGCGGCCGGCCAGCCGCCGTCGCGAAAAACGGGCGGGCCGTTTAGGCCCGCCCCAGCTTCTCCGCAACCTTATCCACGATCTCGCTGATGGTGGCGGCCACCGGCACCCCGGCGGCTTCCAAGGCGGCCACCTTGGACTGGGCCGTGCCCCGGCCGCCGGAGATAATGGCGCCGGCGTGGCCCATGCGCTTGCCGGGCGGCGCCGTCCGGCCGGAGATGAAGCTCACCACGGGCGTCTTCATCTGCTTGATGTACTCGGCCGCCTCCTCCTCGTCGGACCCGCCGATCTCCCCGATCATGACCACGACCTTGGTCTGGGGATCCTCTTCAAACATGCGCAGCACGTCGATGAAGCGGGTGCCGATGATGGGGTCGCCGCCGATGCCGACGCAGGTGGACTGGCCGATCCCGCGGGACGTCAGCTCGTTGACGACCTCGTAGGTCAAGGTGCCGCTGCGGGAGACGAGGCCCACGGGTCCCGGCGTGAAGATGCGGCCCGGCAAGATGCCTACCAGCGCCTGGCCGGGGGTAATCAGGCCCGGGCAGTTGGGCCCGATCAGCCGCACGCCCCGCTGGCGCACGTACTGCACCGCCTCGATCATGTCCTGGACCGGGATGCCTTCGGTGATGCAGACGATGAGTTCGATGCCGCTGTCGGCGGCTTCCAGCACCGCGTCGGCGGCGAAGGCGGCCGGTACGAAGATGATGGACGTATTGGCCCCGGTGGCCTCCACGGCCTGCTTCACCGTGTCAAACACCGGCACCCCCAGCACTTCCTGTCCGCCCTTGCCCGGCGTCACGCCGCCCACCACTTGGGTGCCGTAGGCCAGCATCTGGCTGGCGTGGAATTGGCCTTCCCGCCCGGTGATTCCCTGGACGATCACGCGCGTGTTCTTGTCGACGAGAATGCTCATGGGAATCCAGCGTCCTCCTCGTTACCCTTGGGCCAAGGCGACGGCCTTTTGCGCCGCCTCCTGGAACGTCGCGGCCGGAGTCAGCTCGGTGCCTTCCAACAGGCGGCGCCCTTCCTCTTCGCGGGTCCCCACCAGCCGGACCACGACGGGCACCTTGACGCCCATGGAGCGCATGACCTCCAGCAGCCCCTTGGCCACTTCATCGCAGCGGGTGATGCCGCCGAACACGTTGATGAGCACCGACTTCACGTCCGGATCGGACAGCACGACTTCCAGCGCGTTGCGCACCACTTCCGCCCGGGCGCCGCCGCCGATGTCCAGGAAGTTGGCAGCCTTGCCGCCGCTGCGCTGGATCATGTCCAGCGTGGTCATGACCAGGCCGGCGCCGTTGCCGATGACGCCCACCGAGCCGTCCAGCTTGACGTAGGCCAGCCCCCGCCGGCGGGCCTCCAGCTCCAGGGGGTGATCCCCCTCGTTCTCCTTCAGGGCGGCCAGCTTCTCCTGGCGGAACAGGGCGTTGTCGTCAATCTCCATCTTGCCGTCCAGCGCCACCAGCCGGCCGTCGGCCAGCCGCGCGAGCGGGTTGATCTCCACGAGCGTCGCGTCGTGGGACCGCAGGATCTGGTACACCTTGCGCATGATGGGCGCGAGCTGCTTGAGCAGGTCCCACGGCACGCCCGCCTGGGCCGCCAGTTGCCGGATGTGGAAGTCCCGCAGGCCCAGGCCGGCGTTCAGCCACAGCTTGGCCACCTTTTCCGGGTGCTTCTCCGCGATCTCCTCAATGTCCATCCCGCCCGCCGCCGACAAGATCACGACGTTGGCCTGGCGGTCCCGGTCCACGGTGATCCCCAGGTAAAACTCCTGCGCGATGTCGGCGGCCTGCTCCACCAGCACCCGCTGGACCTTGTAGCCGCGCACGTCCATGTTCAGGATGCGCTGGGCCTGCCGGTAGGCTCCTTCAGGGTCGTCCGCCAGCTGGATGGCGCCGGCCTTGCCGCGGCCGCCGATGGGCACCTGCGCCTTGACGACGACGCGGCCCCCGATTTCCTGGGCAATGGCCCGCGCCTCCTCGGGCGTGTGCGCGATGCGCCCGGTGGGCACAGGGATGCCCGCCTCGGCGAAGATGGCCTTCGCCTGGCTTTCGATGAGCTTCACCTTTTCGTTGACCTCCTCGTGCTCGCCAGCTGCAATCCGGCGGAAATTATACCCGAACGATGGGCAAAAGGAAACCGCGGCCAGCCGGGAGGCCGGCCCGCGGTCCTCAGTACACGGGCGTGCACCAGTGACGGTACTTGGCCACCTTGCCCCGCACCACGTCGAAGTACAGCTCCTGCAGCCGGCGGGTGATGGGCCCCATGGCGCCGTTGCCCACCGGGCGGCGGTCGATCTCGGCGATGGGGCTCACCTGGGCGCCGGTGCCGACGAAAAACGCCTCATCGCACACATACAGCTCGGTCCGATCGATGGTGCGCTCCACCACCGGCAGGCCCAGCTCCTCGCGGGCCAGTTCGATGATGGTGGCCCGCGTGATGCCTTCCAGGATGTCGGCCGTGACCGGCGGGGTGATGAGCTGACCGTGGCGCACGATGAACAAGTTCTCGGCGGTGCCCTCCGACACCTTGCCTTCCTTGGTCAGGAAGATGGCCTCGTCGTAGCCGTTGTCCTGGGCCTCGGTGCGGGCCAGGGCGGCGTTGACGTAGGCGCCGTTGATCTTGGCCCGCATGGGGATCACGTTGTCGCTGAGGTGGGTCCAGGATGTGACGCACACCTTCAGGCCCTTGCTCACATCCAGGTAGGCGCCCATAGGGACAGTGAACAATAGGAAGTCGTCGGGGATGCCGACCAGGATGGGGCCGATCTGCGGGCCGCTCTTGTAGGCGATGGGCCGGAGGTACATGTCTTGGCGGTCGCCGTTTCTGCGGAGCAGCTCCAGGGTGATGCGGTTCAGGTCTTCGACGCCGTGGGGCAGGGCGATGCGCAGGATCTTGCAGGAGTTGAGCAGCCGCTCGTAGTGCTCGGTCATGCGAAACACGTACATCTGCTGCTCGTCCGCATTCCAGTAGGCCCGGATGCCCTCGAAACACGCCGTGCCGTACATGAACGCGTGGGTCTGAATGCTGATCTTGGCGTCCTCCATCGGCACGAACTGGCCTTGCAGGTACGCGTATCTGCCCATGTCGAATGCTGCCTCCCCTTTTTGTGTCCCTCTCTATCTTTCTTCGCCCGCCGGTCGTGCCGCCGGCGGCGATTTGCAGCCGCGCGGGCCATTTGTCATAATGAAGGTGCATTCAGAACGCGCATCCCCGCATCCGGCCGTAGCGCCTGGAGGTGCCAGCGTGACCAGCAGCCCCCTGCATGCGGTGTACACC
>DATCKT010000007.1:0-4691 GCA_036562195.1 Limnochordales bacterium | reverse complement strand
GTGTCGTATTTCCTGGCCGCGCCGGGCGTCTCCACGCTGCCGGTGGAGATCTACACGGCCATCCGCACGGGGCTGACGCCTGAAATCAATGCGCTCTCCACCATCATCATCGTGGTTTCCATGGGGCTGATGCTGGCGGTGGCGCGGCTGTACAACTTCGCCGGCGACAAGTGAGGGAAACCGATGGACGCCGTCACTTTGGAGCACGTGCACAAGCGCTTCGGCAACGTGGTGGCCGCCGACGACGTGACGCTCGCGGTCAAGGAGGGCGAATTTTTTGCGCTGCTTGGCCCGAGCGGCAGCGGCAAGACGACGGTGCTGCGCATGATCGCCGGCTTCCTGCAGCCGGACGCCGGCACCATCACCATCGCGGGGCGGCCGGTCCAGGCGGTGCCGCCGTACCAGCGGGAGATCGGGATGGTGTTCCAAAGCTACGCGCTGTTCCCGCACATGACGGTGTACGGAAACCTGGCCTTCGGTCTGGCGGTGCGAGGGGTGCCCAAGGCCGAGATCCAGCGGCGGGTGCGGGAGATGCTGGAGCTGGTGCGGTTGCCGGGCATCGAGAACCGCCGGCCCCACGAGCTGTCGGGCGGCCAGCAGCAGCGGGTGGCCCTGGCGCGGGCCCTGATCACCCGCCCCAAGGTGGTGCTCTTGGATGAGCCCTTGGGCGCCCTGGACAAGCGCCTGCGGGAAGAGATGCAGATTGAGCTCAAGCAGATCCAGCGGGAAGTGGGCATCACCGCGCTGTTTGTCACCCACGACCAGGAGGAGGCCCTGACCCTGGCCGACCGCATCGCCATCATGAACCAGGGCAAGGTGGAGCAGGTGGGCACGCCGGCGGAAGTGTATGAGCGGCCCCGGACGGCCTTTGTGGCGGGGTTCCTGGGCGACGCCAACTTCTTCCACGGCCGGGTGACGGCGGCCGGGGACGGGCAGGGGCCCCACGCGGCGCCGGAGCGGGAGCCGGGGGCGCACGCGGCACCGGGGTGGAACCTTAGCCCCGGTCGGGAACCGGGCGAGGAGCGGGTGCCGCCGCGGCGGCTGGGTGAGGTAACCACCGAGTACGGCCTCGTGGTGCGCACGGCGCAACCCCTGCCGCCCGTGGGGCAGGCGGCCACGGTCATCGTGCGGCCGGAGAGGATGGTGCTCATGCCCGCAACGGCTGCGACGGCCGCCGGGGCCAAGGAAAACGGCTTCGCCGCCCAGGTGAAGCAGGTGGTGTATTCGGGCAAGAGCATCAAGTACGTGTTGACGGCGTTCGGGCGGGAGTTCCAGGCCCTGGAGCAGAACCGGGACGCCCAGCCCTTTGTAGCCGGCGACACGGTGTGGGTGGCGTGGTCCGCGGCCCATACGGTGGTGGTGGAAGCGTGACGAAACCGTCCGTGGGCGCGGGGCTTGAGCTTCATGCCGCTGCGACGGCCATCGTGGTGGTGGACATGCAGCGGGTGTTCCGGGAGGCCACGGCGTGGCGGGTGCCCGGCTTCGATGGCATTCTGCCCGCGGTGGAGCGGCTCGCGGCGTGGGATCCGGCGCGGGCCGTGTTCACCCGCTTTTGGACGCCCGCTGCCCCGGAGGACGCCAGGGGCTGGTGGCGGCAGTACTACCGCCGCTGGCCCGACGTGACCCTGAACCGCCTGGCGCGGGACCGGTTTGAGCTGGTGGAGCCGCTGCGCCGGTTCGCGCCGCCGGCTGCGGTGGTGGACAAGGAGACGTTCTCCGCCTTTGCCGTGCCCGCGTTCTCGGAAGCCCTGGAGAGGCTGGGCGCCGACACGCTGGTGCTCGCAGGCGTGGAAACCGACGTGTGCGTGCTGGCCACGGCCTTGGACGCCGTGGACCTGGGCTATCGGGTGGTGGTGGTCCGCGACGCCACCGCCAGCGCGGCGCCGGAGGCCCACGCGGCCATGGTGGAGACCGTGTACCCGCGGTATGAGCCCCAGATTCAAGTGGCGACCACCGAAGAGGTTTTGACTGCCCTGGGCGCGCACGGGTAGGTGCAGGCTGCGGGCCGGTCGACCGGCGGTACGATGCCGGCTCGCCAACGACACGGTGGCGGTCGGCAGGAGGTACAATGCTGGCCGGCCCGCGACACGGTGCCGGTCGCCCAGCGGCGCGCCGCCGGTCGCTCGTGCGGCCGCACCAGTGGCCGGCCTGTCAGACATCACGGATCGCGCAAAGGAGGAACCGCGGCGTGGGTGCGCCTGTACCGTTGAGCCGTTGGTGGAACACCTGGGATGCGGACCATCCCGCCGACTTGGTGTACCTGCCCCTCGGGGTGAAACTGGCCGTGCGGGCGTACTCCCACCGGGAGGCGCGCTTGGCCGGTTTCGCCGCCGGGACCGGGGTGCGCCTCGGACCCCGGTCGGTGGACGGGCGGGTCATCCACTTGGAGCTCGAGCACGCCGGCACTCGGATCGCGCTCAAATACACGAAACTCGACCCGTTTACCGTGCACGGCGAATGGGAAACGCTGGCCACGGGCGAGTGGGGCCTGCGCTTCTGGTTGCTGTTGTGCCTGGAGTTCTGGCCGCGGCCGGCGGGCGTTGGGCCGGCGGGCGGACCAACCTCCGGGGCCCAGCGCTCCCTGTACGGCGGGGCGAGCAGCTGGGCGCTGGATCCTTTTGACGGCAGCGTGTCCACATGGACGCAAGACACGCGCGTCGTGGTCCAAGGCGAGCGGCCGCCCCTGCTGGTGACCTTCCACGACAGCCTGGATGATCTCGCCCGGGAGCTGGCCGAGCACGGGTACTTTTACCCCGGTTCGGCCGGCAATGTGGGCCGCGTCGCCGTGCTCCGCTACAACCTGGAAGAGATGCCCAACTTCCGCTTCACCGCCCGGGTGGAGGCCAAGGGGACCCTGGCGCGGCGGCCGGCGCGAGACGGTGCCGAGTCCGGCCCGGCGGAGCGCACCGCACCCGGCGAGCGCGGCGCGCCGGCGCTGCCAAGCCAGCGCGGCCGGTTTCCCGGCGCGCTGGACGCGGTGCGGGACGTGGTGGCGTGGAACACCGTGTGGGACGCCATCAACCGGCGCCCCTACACGGCCCTCAGCCGGCAATGGGTGGGGGAGAAGTTCGGCGGTTTCGGCGTGTGGATGGACGATGTGTTCTACCACGCCTTGATGGCTTCGGCCTTTGATGAACAGCTGGCCCGGGAGAACCTGCAGGCGGTGCTGGCCGGGGCGACGCCGGAGGGCAACATCCCGTGCCTGCTCACAGGCCGCGACCGCTGGGTGGACCGGTCCCAGCCGCCCATCGGCGCCTTCATCACGTGGCTTTTGTACCTGCGCACGGGGGCCCGGTCGCTGCTGGAGCTGGCCTACGAGCCGCTTTTGCGCAACTACGACTGGTGGTACCGGGCGCGGGACGGCAACGGCAACGGGCTGTTGGAGTACGGCAACTCGCCGGTGGGCAGCGGCATGTACCGGGGTACGAAGCTGGGCGCCAAGAACGAGTCCAGCATGGATAATTCGCCAGTGCACGACGAGGCCCAGTGGCAACCCGACCGCGGCACCCTGGACTGCGAAGATGTGGGCCTCAACAGCCTCCTCGCCCTGGAAGGAGAAATGCTCGGGCACATGGCCGAGGCGCTGGGCGACGACGCCACCGCGGCCCGGGTGCGGGAGCGCGCGGCCAAAACCCGGGAGCTCATCCGCTCGCAGCTGTGGGACGCGGAGCGGGAGGCGTTCGCCAACCGGCTTTGGAGCGGGCGCTTTGTCAAGAGCCTCGCGCCCACCAGCTTCTATCCGCTACTGTGCGGCGCGGCCACGCCGGAGCAGGCGCGGGCTATGGTGGAACGCCACCTCAAGGACCCGCGGGGCTTCGGCGGCCGCTGGGTGCTGCCGTCGGTGCGGCGCGACGATCCGGCCTACGCCGACAACGTGTACTGGCGGGGGCGCGTCTGGGGGCCCCTGAACTTCCTCGTGTACCACGGCCTGCGGCGGTACGGCTTCGATGCGGAGGCCGCGGAGTTGGCCGAGCGCAGCGTGGGCCTCTTTATGCAGGAGTGGGAGCGGCACCGCCACTGCCACGAGAACTACAACGCCGAAACCGGCGCTGGCTGCGACAGCCCCGACTCGGATCCCTTCTACACGTGGGGGGCGCTCTTGCCGTGGCTGGGCGTGTGCGAGGTGATGGACATCACGCCGTGGCACGGCTGGGAGATCCAGCACACGGGCGAAGAGATCGCCCTCGGCCCTGTGCGCACGCCGGCTGGCATGGCCCACGTGGCGGCGGACGGCGGCTGGCTGCGCCTGGCGGTGGACGGCCGGCCGGTGCTGGCCACCAACGTGCGGGGTCGGCTGCGGGGCATCCGCGTCACGCCCGCGCTGTTGCAGCTGGAGATTCCGCCCGCCGGGGACCCGCCGGGTGGCCATGCGGCGCCAGCAGACGTTCCCGCCCGGTATGTGGTGGTCGCCCACGGGCCGGGCGCCCGCGTCGTCCAGGCTTGGCTGGACCATGAGCCCGTGACCGGCGAGGCGACGCCCGAGGGCGTACGTTTCCAAATCCCGGAGCGGTCCGCCTACACCCGCCTGACCGTCTACCGGGCGCCGGCGGGAGGTGTCTAGAGCCGCCGCCGTTCGCCGGTCAGGAGGATGGCCACGGAAATGGAAGACGCCAGCACCAAGAGCAGGGACGGCGCGGCGGCTTGGATGTAGAAGGCTTCGCTGACCGCGCCCCAGACCCGGGTGGTCAGGG
>DATCKT010000002.1:0-1545 GCA_036562195.1 Limnochordales bacterium | reverse complement strand
GCCCGGTGGAGAAGTCGTATCCCAGGCTCGTGTCCAGCTGCCAGCGGTCCAGCCGCCACTCCCGCTCCCAGCCCAGGCTGCCGTCGAGCCCGCCGCTCGTGTTGCCGACGCCGTAGATGAGCACCGTGCCCCGGCCCGTATCGTCGTGCCGGTACGTGTGGCGCACGCCGGCGCCCGGGCCAAGCCGTTGAAAGTAATCCAAAAGCAGCGCCCCGTAGGCGCCCGATGGCCGGACGTAGTTGTACGCTGTCTTGATGTACCAGCCGGTGCGGGAACTGTAGCCGATCTTGGGGAAGTCGAAGTGGCTGCTCCCCTCCCGCAAGGAGAGCGTCAACGACGGCAGATACAGCAGCGGGACGCCGTGCTCATAGAAGGTCACGCCCCGCACGACGATGCGGTCGCCGGGATAAACTTCGATCTCCCGGGCCGCAAAGTGGTAGGCCGGCGGGTGGCCTTCTTCGCACTGGCAGGTGGTGAGGCGGCCGCCTTCGATGCGCAACCGGCCGGGCACCGCCTCCACCCGGTCGCCCCGGACGAACATGGGCCCGTCCACGCCCTCGGCGTACATGGTGGCCTCCAGTTCGTCAAGCACCGCCTCGCCCGTGTTGAGGTCATACTGCAGCCGCGCGCCCGCCAGCTCCTGTTCACCCTCCACGTAGACCACGTTGCCCGTGAAGACAACCAGCCCCGTGTCGGCGTCGTAACGCATCATGTCGGCGGTGACGACCGCGTCGCGGTAGCGCAGCCGGACGTGGCCCTCGGCCACGAACAGCCGGGTGCCGTCCCAGAAGCTGAAGCCGTCGGCCTGCACCGACACCGGATCCGCGGCCCGCACCCCGGTGGCAAAGATCAGCACGGCCACCAGGCTGCACAGGGCGACGCTCCAGCGCGCGGGTGGTTTCAACGCGTCACGTCCTTTGCTCAAGGTGCCCCGCCCCCCGCTACAGGAGCGACCGCCCCGCGCGGTCGGCCCGGACAAACAGCCAAACGCCCAAGGCCACAAACAGCAGGTTGGCCAGCCAGGCGGCCAAAAGCGGCGGCAAGGCCCCGTTGCTGCCCAGCGAGCGGAAAAGCGCCGCGAGGGTGTAGTACAAAAACGCCAGGCCCACGCTGGTCCCGAGCCCAAACACCCACCCGTAGCGCCCGCCCCACAGGCTCAAGGGCGCCGCGAACAGCGCCAGCACTAGGCTAGCGAAGGGCAACGCCAGCTTGACGTGATAGTCCACCAGGAAAGGGCGCACGTCGATGCCGCTTCGCTGGAACAGCCGGATGTGCTCGGCCAGTTCGGCCCGGTTCATCTCGTCGGTGGTGCGCTGGTTGCCGAAGAACACCGTCGTGCTCTCGTTCATGGGGAAGTCCAGGCTCTCGGCCCGCACCTCCCGCTCCACGAAACCGTCGGGCCCGATCTCGCGCGTCACCACATCCCGCAGGTGCCACAGCCGCTCGGTGAACAGGCCCTCCCGGGCGGTGATCAGCCGCGGAAAGCTCCCTTCGCCGGGCTGGAAGATCATCACGTCCTCAAGGCGCGACTGGGCCGTGTCCACC
>DATCKT010000262.1:0-8267 GCA_036562195.1 Limnochordales bacterium | reverse complement strand
CGTTCTTGTTTGTCATCATTATCTTCCTGCCCCGCGGCTTCCCGTCGCTGTTCAGCCGGGCAACACGTTGAGAAGGCCCATCCGGCGCGTGGAGGGGGAGGTTCGGCTTTGGAGTACTTTCTGAGCATTCTTGTCCTGGTGCTGCTGTACGTCATCCTAGCCAGCAGCTTGAACCTCATTCTCGGATTCGGCGGGCTGGTCAGCATCGCGCACCCGGCCTTCTTTGCCCTGGGCGCCTACACCTCCGCTCTGCTGGCGAAGAACGGTGTGTGGATCCCGCTCGCCCTGGCGGCGGGCGCCCTGCTGGCCGGCTTCGTCTCCCTGGGCCTGTCCTTGCCCTCACTGCGGGTGTCCGGCGACTACCTGCTCATCGCGAGCATCGGGTTCCAGCTGGGGATCGTGGAGGTCATCAACAACGCCAGCTGGACGGGCGGGCCTGGCGGGCTGACCAACATCCCCGCCTTGTTTGACGGGCCGGGCCGCGTGTTCATCTATATCGCGTTGCTGCTGGTGGTGGCCGCGATCAGCGTGCTGTCCATCCGCAATGTCATGACCGGCCCCTACGGGCGGGCCGTCACCGCTATGCGGGACGACGAGCGGGCTTTCCTGGCGCTGGGCCGGAATGCCATGCACATCAAGATCAGCATCTTCGCCCTGGGCTCGGCGCTGGCGGGGCTGGCCGGGGGCCTGTACGCCCACTTCTTCCAGTTCGTCAGCCCTGAGCAGTTCGGCATCGTGGAGTCGGCCGCGATTCTCACCATGGTGGTGGTTGGCGGCATGGGTACCATCTGGGGGCCCATCCTGGGGGCCGCCTTGCTCATCGTTCTGCCCCAGGCCATCACCTTTCTGGACCTGCCGACCCAGGTGGCGGCGGCGCTGCGAGGCATGCTGTTCACCGGCCTGGTGCTGATCTTCCTGTTCTTGAGGCCGCAGGGTATCGTGGAGAGCCGGCCGGGCTCCTTCCTGGGGCCGGTGCGGACCGCGAAGGGGCCGGCGACCGGACCGGCCGTGCAGGAGGGCCGCTGACGCATGAGCGCAGTCATCGAGATGAAGGGCGTAACCAAGGCGTTTGGGGGGCTAAGGGCCGTCAACCGGGTCAACCTGCGCCTGGACGCCCATGAGATATTGGGGCTCATCGGGCCCAACGGCGCCGGCAAGACGACCCTGTTCAACCTGATTTCGGGGTTCATCTTGCCCGACGCCGGCGAGATCTACTACAAAGGCACCAGCATCGGCAACAAGAGCATGCATGAGCGGGCGCTGTTGGGCATCAGCCGTACGTGGCAGGACATCCGTCTTTTCAGCTCCTTGACGGTGCTGGACAATCTCGTGCTGGGCGCCCGCCACTACCCCGGGGAATCCATCGGTCGCGCCCTGCTGCGCTCCAGGGTTCTGGACGACGTGGAGGTGCGGCTGCGGGAGCGGGCCATGGAGATCTTGGCCATGATCGGGCTGGCGGACAAGTGGGACACGCCGGTGCCCGAACTGCCCTACGGCCAGCAGAAGCTGGTTGGGGTGGCGCGCGCTCTCATGAACGACGGCGACGTGCTGCTCTTGGACGAGCCCATGGCCGGCGTCGAGGGGCAGGCCTACGACACCATGAAGGAAGTGATCCGCAACGCCGCCCGGGCAGGCCGGGCCGTGTGCGTGGTGGAGCACAATGTGTCCTTTGTCAAGGACCTGTGCACCAGGGCGGTCTTCATGTTCAACGGCGAGATCGTGGCCGAGGGCAGCGTGGACGACATCCTGGCCAACGAAAAGGTGACCGAGCTGTACTTCGGCCAGGAGTTGGACACAGGGGAGTGAGCCGCGATGCTGCAGCTGGACCGGGTAACCGCCCGCTACGACCGCCTGACCGCCCTTAAGGACATATCCCTGACCATCGGCCAGGGCGAGATGGTGGGCGTCTTCGGCCACAACGGGGCCGGCAAGACCACGTTGCTCAAGTGCGGCGTGGGCGCCCACAAGCACATCGAGGGCGTCATCACCGTCAATGGGGAACGTATCATCCCCGGAGAAGTCCACCGGAACGTGCGCATCGGGATCGGGTTCGTACCGCAGGGGCGCAATGTCTTTGGCGATCTGAGCGTCGAGCAGAACCTGAAGATCGCTGGCCTGATGCACGACCCGGACTACGTCAGCCAGGTGTACAAGCTCTTTCCCATCCTTGAGCAGCGCCGGCGGCAGCGGGCGGGGACGCTCAGCGGCGGGCAGCAGCAGATGCTGGCCTTGGGGATGGCGCTGATGACCAAGCCCAAGATCCTGCTCCTGGACGAGCCCACCACGGGCCTCGCACCGATCATCGTCAAAGAGGTGCTCCGGACGCTGCGGGAGATCAACCGCACCTTGTCTACCACCATCGTCATCGTGGAGCAGAACGTGCGGGCCACCTTGAAGGTGGTCCAGCGGGCCATCGTCCTCAAGTCGGGACGGCTGGTCTTTGACGGCCCCAGCGACGAGCTGGGACGGCAGGAGGACTTGTGGGCGCTATTTTAAAGGAAGGCGCGCTGTCGGTGAGGCTCGCGCACGTTGTTTCACGGGGACGCCCGTGCGCGTTGGGCTGAGGCCGACACGCTGGGGTTTGGCTGAGAAAGGGGCTGCGCCATGCAGGAAACGCGGCGGGAAATAGCGCGGCGGCTACAGGAGTTGGCCGCGTGGGCCGCAGGGCTTGAGCTGTCCGCTATCCCGGAGGCGGTACGCAGACGGGCGGTGCTGGTGCTGGCCGACGACCTGGCAGCCATGGTGAGTTCCCGGGACGAGCCGGAGGTGGCCCGGGTGCACGCCCAGCTCTTGAGGCGGGGCGGCCCGCCGATGGCTACCATCTTCCGCGGCGGCGACGCCCGCACCGACCCCTTCTCAGCGGCGGTTGGCAACGCCCTCGCGGCCAACTGGTCGGAGCTGGACGAAGGATACCGCAAGGCCACCTGCCACGCAGGCCTTTACACCCTGCCGGCGCTCCTGGCGGAGGCGGAAGCCGCCGGCCGGCCGTGGGACGAGGTGCTACGGGCGCTGGTGATCGGCTACGAGGTGGCGACCCGGCTCGCGCGGGCGTGGCGATTTCCTGCGCTGAAACTTCATCCTCACGCCATCTTCGGGGCCGTGGGTGCGGCCGCGGCCGTGGCGGCCTTGCGGCGCCACGATGCCGACCGGTTTCTGAACGCCCTTACCGGAGCCGCCACCTTGGTCGCGGTGGGCCCCTACAACCACGCGGTCCGGGGCGCCCTGGTGCGCAACGGCTGGGCGGCCGCGGGCGCGGTGTGTGGCATGCTGATGGCCGACTGGGCGGAGGCCGGGATCGGGGGGTTGCCCGACACGCCCTACGACGTGTATACCGAGGCGCTGGGCGGCGACGCCGCGCCGGAACTGCTGGTGCACGACTTGGGACAGGAGTGGGCGGTGGCCAACGGCTACCACAAGCTGTACGCGTGCTGCCAGTACGCCCACTCGGCGGTGGAAGCGGCGCTGGCCATAACGGCTGACCCCTGCTGGCCCGGGCGGGTAGATGCGGTGGAGCGGGTGGTGGTGGAGACTCACCGCCTCGGCCTGACCCTGGACAACTTTGAGCCCCAGACGACGCTGGCCGCTCGCTTTTCCATGCCCCACATCGTGGCCACGGCCCTGGTCCTTAAGGACGCGGGCCCGCGGGCCTTCAGCGCCCAAACGTTGCACCATCCCGAGATCCGGGAGCTCCGGCGGCGGCTGGAGCTGCGGCCCTTCACACCCGAGCTGCCCTGGCCCCACGACAGGCCGGCCCGGGTGACGGTGCGGCTGCGGGGAGGCCAGGAACTGAGCCGAGAGTGCCTGAGCGCCAAGGGCGGGCCGGATAGGCCTCTGTCGGAGCAGGAGCTACTTGACAAGGTGGCCACGTTGACGGCCGATGTATATCCGCGCCTGGCGGAGACGGCCGTGGATTTGCTTGAGCTGCGCCCGGACCGGCTGGCTGAGCCGTGGGACGCCATCGTGCGGCGCATGACCGGACGCGCCTGACCGGCGGCGCGACATGACGAAGGAGGAGCTTTTCCGTGACGGTGCATCTCGATTGGGATGTGGAAACCGACGTCCTAGTGATCGGGGCGGGCGGCTGCGGGCTGGTGGCCGCGGTGGCGGCCCACGACGCAGGCGCCGAGGTAATCATCGTAGAAAAGGAGCGCCGCCCCGGAGGCAACACCACCCTCAGCACGGGATCCGTGCCCGGCGCGGGCACCCGGTTTCAGCGAGAGGCGGGCATCGACGATTCGCCGGAGCGGATGATCGAGGATCTGATGCGCCAGAGCGGGCCCCACGACGTCCCCGAGCTCACCCGGCTGCTGGCCTATGAGTCCGCGTCGCTGGTGGAGTGGCTGGTGGACGAGGTCGAGGTGGACCTGCGCCTGATCACCGACTACCGCCACGTGGGCCACTCGGTCCCGCGGTTGCACGCGCCGCCCTCCCGGGAAGGGGAGGACCTGGTTCGGGATCTGGTGGCGGCAGTTAACCGTCGCGGCATCCCGCTGGCGGTGGCCAACCCTGTGACCGAGCTTGTGACCAGTGACGACGGCGCCGTGCTGGGCGCCCGTGTGGTCACCGAAGGAGGCGAGGCGTCCCTCATCCGGGCCCGCAAGGTGATCCTGGCCGTCAACGGCTTCGGCGGCAACCGGGAGCTGTTGCGCAAGTATTGCCCGGAGATCGCCGACGCGCCTTACTTCGGCCACAAGGGCAACACGGGGGAGGCCATCGTCTGGGGCGAACAGCTGGGGGCGGGCTTCGGCAACATGGGCGCGTATCAGGGCTACGCAGCCGTCTCCTACCCCTACGGGACGCTGCTGTCGTGGACGACCATGGAGATGGGCGGGGTGCTCGTGGACCGCCGCGGCCGGCGCATGGGCAACGAGACCGCGGGTTACTCGGGATTCGCCAAGGATGTCATTCGCCACGGCAACCTGGCCTACGCGATCTACGACCGCAAAGTGCACGAGTACGTCGCGGCCCACGAGGAGCTCTACCGGGAGCTGGTGGCCAGCGGCGGCGTCAAGGAGGCCGCCACCCTCGAGGAGCTGGCGGCTATCTACGGTCTCGACGCCGCGGCGCTGCGTGAAACCGTCGAAGCCTACAACGCCGCTGCCCGGGGCGAGCGGGAGGACGAGTTCGGTCGGCGGGACTTCGGCCTCGGCCCGCTGGAGCCGCCGTGGAAGGTCTGCCAGGTGACCGCGGGGCTCTTCCACACCCAGGGCGGCCTGCTGGTGGACGAGCGGGCCCGGGTGTTGCGCCGCGACGGCCGGGCCATCCCTAACCTGTTTGCCGGCGGCGGTGCCGCGGCGGGGATCAGCGGCCGGGCAGGTAGCCACGGCTACGCTTCGGGGAACGGGTTGCTGACCGCCCTGGGGCTTGGCCGTATCGCCGGCCGGGCCGCGGCAGAGGAGATCCAGCGGGAGGGTTAGCCGCCATGGGAGCCGCTGCGCCCACCGTCGCCGAGCAGCTGGTGCGCTTCGCCGTGGACCTGTCCTTGGATGCGGTCCCCGTCCCGGTGCGGGAGGCGGCCCGCTGGCACTTTCTGGACGCACTAGGGGTGGGGCTGGCCGCCAGCTCCCTGCCGTCAACGACCAAGCTCACCGCCGGCGTGCGGCACCTGGGGGCGGCGCCCGAGAGCACTGCGTTCGGTTTCGCCCAACCCCTGCCGGCCGCGTCCGCCGCGCTGGTGAACGGCATCTGCATCCACGCCCTGGAGTTTGACGATACCCACACCGGGTCGGTGGTGCACGGCAGCGCCGTGGTGGCGCCGGCGGCCTTGGCCGCGGCCGAGCGGGTGCACGCCTCAGGCGCCGAGCTGCTGAAGGCCATCGTCGCGGGCTGGGAAGTGTTCATCCGCCTCGGACTGGCCGCGCCCGGCCGGTTCCAGGAGCGGGGTTTCCAGGTGACCGCCGTAGGCGGGGTGTTCGCGGCGGCCTTGATCAGCTCGCTGCTGCACCGGCTGCCTGTGGAGCAGGCGGTGCACGCACTGGGCATCGCGGGCAGTCAGGCCAGCGGCGTGTTTGAGTACCTGGCTGAAGGGGCGACGGTGAAGGCGTTGCACCCGGGTTGGGCCGCCCACGGGGGGATCGTGGCCAGCTACCTCGCACAGGCGGGCATGACGGGGCCCCGGAGCATCTTTGAGGGGCGTTTTGGCCTATATCGGACGTATGCCGGGGACGGGGAGGCCGGCGAGAGGCTGCGGGCGTTGGCGGCGACGCTGGGCGAGGAGTGGCTGCTGCCGCAGGCCACTTACAAGTTCTACCCTTGCTGTCACTACATCCACCCGTTCTTGGAGCTGGCCGAACGGCTCCGGGCGGAAGGGGTCGCCCCGGCGGCCATCGAGGGGATCACGTGCCGCGTGCCCGAGGAAGAGGTCCCCATCATCTGCGAGCCGTGGACCCGCAAGCAGCGGCCCGCCTCCGGGTACGAGGCCAGATTCAGCCTACCCTACTGCTTGGCGGTGGTGCTGCTCGAGGGCAAGCTGGATGTGAATACCTTCGAAGCGGTGCTGGACGACGAGCCTCTACGGGACCTCATCGGCAAGATCAGCTACGTGCCCGTGGCGGACAGCGGCTTCCCAGCCCGTTTCCCCGGTGAGATGGACGTGCGGCTGGCTGGAGGAGGGGTGCGGCGCCTGGCGGTGGCCGACGTGCGGGGAGGCGTGGGCCGGCCGCTGACAGCGGCGGACATCCAGGCCAAGTTCGCAGCCAACGCCGGTCGGGTGCTGCCGAAAGCGGCCGTGCAAGGCCTCGTGGACGCGGTGGGCCGCCTGGAGGACCTGCCGTCGGTGGACCGCTTGACCGCCCTGCTGCGCTCGGCCCAGCCGTGAAGCCCTTAGTTGCCCCGCTGCTGGCCGGGCTCAGGCACGGCGGGCGCAGAACCCATCAACTCCAGTGTCCACAGGACGATGGGATTGGTCGCTGAGGCGAAAGGCCGTCGCCTGCTCGGGCACCTGCACGGCCGAGAAGTAGGAGTCCTGGTACGTGGAGTCGTTGCCGTACGTGACGATACTCTGCAGGTATGCCGCCGAAAAGCGGGCCTGGTACTGGCCCTTGGGCAGACAGGTTTGGAACAGCCCGGGCGTTTCCATGGTTTCCTCAAGGTAGACGCGCTCTCCTGAATCGGTCAGTCGCTCAATGACGATCCGGGCCGAGTAGCCGCTGATGATTGAGAGCTGCCGGAGTGCGGCCGCGTGGGCCGGCGACCCGATCTGAAACCACCCGGGCATGTCGGCGGTCTTCACCTCAAAGGTTTCCACGTTGGAAACTACGCCGTCGATGGCCACCTGCACCGTAACCGGACCCGCCGGGGCGTTGAGCGGGACGCGCACCAGGATGCGGTCGTCCGATCACGCCTGGATGGGGGCGGGCGCGCCGTTGATGAGCACCCGCCGCTGGCCGCGCTTGCCCTCGAAGTTCATGCCCGAAAGCTCCAGGACCGCCCCGTGCGCCGCCATCACCGGGCCTGCGTAGTCGGGCTCGTCGAGGCGCGGGTTGGCCACGGCGTCCAAGAAGGGGATGCGGAAGTCGATGACCCGGCCCTGGGCGGCGAGGCCGGCGCGGCCTACCGGCACTTGCCACAGGACGAACTTCTCCTCGGGCGCGCCGCCGATCATCACCCGCTGCCTGCGGGTCAGATACAGCGTCCCGTCGCCGCCGAGGGCCAAGCGGCCGCTGAACTCGGCGCCCGAGGGTTGCAGCGGAAGCCGGGCGGCAAATTCCGGGGCGATCCCGTCGCCGTGCACGAACACGACGCCGTCCTGGGGGTTGCGCTGCTCGTGCGTGGCTTGGGGCCGCTTGACACCCGGGGCGTAGACGGCGCCGGCCCGGTCTACAGCGATGCCGCCGCTGGTGCTGCGCAAAGCCCACGCGTAGCCGTCTGCGGCAATGGTCACCGCGGTGGTGCCCACAAGCAGGTCGTCCTCAAGGTGCGCGACGCGGCCCTCGATGACGACTCTGGAGGCGGCACCGACTCCCTCATCCGCTACACACCGTCGTCCACCGGCATTTACTGGCTTGTGGTCACCACCTTTTGCGCCAACGAAACCGGTGGCTGCCGGCTGTCGGTCGATTAGACTCGCCACCGGGTCTAACCTAGATCGAAGGGCACCGAGGATACGTGGCCGGCCGGCTCCTGTAGCTTGGCCGGCCCTGTCCTTGTCCAGGAGTCGGGCGGCCAGGGAAGGCCGGCCGCTCGACGGTTCCGGTTACGAAACGAAGCTCCTGCCCCGAGAGTGCCTCGACCTCGGAGTCCTGCAGCGCCGGGGCCGAGACGGCCAT
>DATCKT010000260.1:0-8755 GCA_036562195.1 Limnochordales bacterium | reverse complement strand
CCACGTTGGAGGAAGCCAAGCGGATCCTCCACCGCCACCGCATCGAGAAGCTGCCCCTGGTGGACGAGAACTTCCGCCTCAAGGGGCTCATCACCATCAAGGACATCGAAAAGGCGCGCAAGTACCCCAACGCGGCCAAGGATGAAAAGGGCCGCCTGCGGGTCGGCGCCGCGGTGGGCGTTGGCCGGGACGCGAAGACCCGGGCGCGCATGCTGGTGGACGCAGGGGTAGACGCGCTGGTCCTCGACACCGCCCACGGGCACTCGCGTACCGTGCTGGACATGGTGTCCTGGCTCAAGAGCGAGTTCGGCGACCGGGTCAGCATCATCGCCGGCAACGTGTCCACGGGCGAGGGCACCCGGGCCCTGATCGAAGCCGGCGCCGATTGCGTCAAGGTGGGCCAGGGCGGCGGCAGCATCTGCACGACCCGCGTCGTGGCCGGCATCGGCGTGCCGCAGGTGTCGGCGGTGTGGGAAAGCGCGCAGGTGGCCAAGGAGTACGGCATCCCCATCGTGTCGGACGGCGGCATCCGCTACTCGGGCGATATCGTCAAGGCCATCGCGGCCGGCGCCAGCGCCGTCATGCTGGGCAACCTGTTCGCGGGCACCGAGGAGGCCCCGGGAGAGATCGAGATCTACCAGGGCCGCAGTTATAAGGTGTACCGGGGCATGGGATCCATCGGCGCGATGCGGGCCGGCAGCGGGGACCGCTACTTCCAGGAAACCGGCGAGGGGGCCAAGGACCGCAAGCTGGTGCCCGAGGGCATCGAGGGTCGTGTGCCGTACAAGGGGCCGCTCTCGGAAACCGTGTTCCAGCTGGTGGGCGGCCTGCGGGCCGGCATGGGGTACCTGGGCACCCGCACCATCAAGGAGCTGCAGGAGAACACCCAGTTCGTCCGCCTGACCTACGCGGCCATGCGGGAAGGCCATCCCCACGACGTGCAAATCACCAAGGAGGCCCCCAACTACTGGCTGTGAGGGACGAGGGCCCGCCGGCCATCCGCGACACGCTGCTCAACCCCGTGGCCATCTATATCCTCGCGGCGCTGCTCATCCCGCGGGCGGCGATGGTCCTCGCACAGTTTCTCTTGCCGGAGGCAGGGCCGGGATTCCCCCAAGCCGTACGGGACGCGGCGGCGGTGGGCGTGGTGCTGGTGGCCCAGGGAGCGGCGCTGATGGCCATCACGCTCAGTCACGTGACGGGCCCGCGGGGCCTGGGCCTGCCCGTCCGGGCGCTGGGGTTGTCGGTGGAGGGCTGGCCCGCGCGCGTCCGGCAGGGCCTGGCGGCGGGGCTGGCGCTTTTGGCCATCAACATGGTTGGCAGCCGGGTGGCGGTGTTGGTTTTTACGGCGCTGTTGGGCCCGGAGGCGGTGGCCCGCCACGTGGCCCGGGAACGGGCGGTGACGGCTTTGTTCCAACTGGAGCTGCCTCCTGCGGTGCTGGTGCTGCTCTTCGTCGGGTCGGTGTTGATAGCCCCCGTGTCGGAGGAGCTGTTTTTCCGCGGCTACGTCCACGGTGTGCTGCGGGCGCGGCTGGGCAACGGCGCTGCGTACGCCAGCGCTGCGGCCTTCGCCGCAGCCCATGCCTACGTCGTGCATTTCCTCCCCCTGTTTTTCATCGGCTTCCTGTTGGCGCGGCTCTATGAGCGGACCGGGACCCTCGTGGCGCCCATGGCGGCCCACGCCGTGGTCAACTTGGCCGTGGCCGTGAGCCTGCGCCTTTAGCGGGGGCACCAACCGGGGCCGGGCGGAATACGTTGCCCTAGGCCCGGACGTGTCCTTGCTCTTCGCTTAAGGCCTGGGACGCCGTCGCCTGCGGCGCCGCGTCCGGCAAGCGACCTGGGGCGGGGGGCCATCGTCCGGGCGCCGTGAGGCCATCCTGGGGGGGTGAGCGCCACGAGCCTCTTTCTCGCCTTTTTGCTCGGGATCACCCTGGCGCTCTTGGTGCTGGCCGTCACCGACATCGAATGGCCGCCGCGCCGGCGCCGCCGGCCGGGCCCGCCTTTCCATTGAGGGGACACCAGGCGTTGAGGGGGCGCCAGGCCGCGCAGCCGTCAAGCCGCGACCTGGCGCGGGCGGCGGCGCCGGCAGGAGAGTGCTGTCGCCGGGCCGAAGACGTGCCGGAGTGGACGAGCCGTGCCGGTCGCGCGAGGCGCCCCGGCCGCGGCGGCTGTGGGGCGGCGATTTGGACGCGCAAGGCAACGCGGCCGCGGCGCGGGACCGCGTCGCCCCGCTGCGGCATTCGAGGTGGCGACCCCTTGGATTTGCACATTGAGACCTGGGAAGCGTACACGCCCGCCGCTCGCCGGCGGGTCCTTTCTGATCTTGGGACGGGCGAACAGGCGCTGGCGGGCGAACTGCCACAGGGCGCGCGCCACATCGGCCTCCTCCGGGGCGGGCCGCACGAAGCGCTGGCCGCGCTGGCCGCGGCCCTCACCCAGCGGGACGGGTTTGCCCGGCGTTTGGGGGATGCGTGGCTGCTGGCCGCAAGCCTGGGGACGTGGTGGCACGCCGTCAAGGCTTTGCGGGCGGCCGGCCCCCCCGGCGGCTGCCATGTGGCGCAGCGGGTGGCCCGCTCGTTGACGGAGGACGGGGGCCGGCTCACGGCCGACATGGAGTGCCGGGAACGGGTGCTGCCCATCGGGCGCCGGACCGCCGTGATGGGCATCCTCAACGTTACGCCCGACTCGTTCTCCGACGGCGGGCTGTACCTCAAGCCGGAGGCAGCCATCGCCCGGGCGCGCGAGATGGTGGCCGAAGGCGCCGACGTCATCGACATCGGCGGCGAGTCCACGCGGCCGGGCGCCCAGCCCGTCTCGGCGGCGGAGGAACTGGACAGGGTCATGCCGGTGCTGGCGGCCTTGGCCGGCCAGGTGGCGGTGCCCATCTCCATCGACACCTACAAGGCCTCCGTCGCGGAGCAGGCCCTGAACGCCGGCGCGCATCTGATCAACGACATCAGCGCCCTCCGCTTTGACCCGGACATGGCGGCCTTGGCCGCGTCCCGCGCCGTGCCGGTGGTGCTCATGCACATGCAAGGGACGCCCCGGGACATGCAGGCGAATCCCACGTACACGGCGGTGGTGCCGGAGATCCTGGACTTCCTGGATGAGGCCATCGGCCGCGCCGTGGCGGCGGGGGTGCGGCGGGAGCACATCCTGGTCGACCCGGGCATCGGCTTCGGCAAGACGGTGGACCACAACCTGGAGGTGCTGCGGGAGCTGGAGGCCTTCCGCCTCACCGGCTGCCCGGTGGTGCTGGGGCCGTCCCGCAAGTCGTTCCTTGGCCGCCTCTTAAACTTGCCGCCCACCGAACGGGTGGAGGGGACGGCCGCGGCGGTCACCCTGGGTATCCAGGCCGGCGCGGCCATGGTCCGGGTGCACGACGTGGCCGCCATCCGCCGGGCAGCCCGGGTGGCCGACGCCATCGTACGGGGCTATCGTCCAGCCCGGGCGTTCTTGAGCCTCGGCGCCAATCTGGGCGACCCCGTGGCCCAACTGCGGGAAGCCGTGCGGCGCATCCACCGCCTGCCCGGGACGCGGGTCGTGGCCTGCTCCTCGGTGTACCGGACGGAGCCCGTGAGCCCCGTGCCCCAAGATTGGTACTACAACCTGGCGCTGGAGATCGAGACCGAGTTGGACCCCGTGCGCCTGGTGGCGGAAGGCCTGCGCATCGAGGCCGAGATGGGCCGTGTACGCCTTGTGCACTGGGGACCGCGGGTCATCGACATCGACCTGGTCCTTTACGGCGACGAGACCGTGGACCGGCCCGACTGCCGCGTGCCCCATCCGGAAAGCCACCGGCGGCGGTTCGTGCTGGTGCCCCTGGTGGAACTGGCGCCCGACGTGCGCTGGCGCGGGTTGACGGCCGCCGAGCACCTGGCGCAGCTGCCCCCCGGTCAGGAGCTGGAGTATTGGGGGCCTTTGGGCGTGTCGCTGGAGTAGGCCGGCGCGAGCGGGTGTGGTTTGAGGCGCAGACGGGTGCGGGGAAGCCGCGGGCGGAGGGGCCGGTCCCGGGCGTGCTCTAGGCCAGGGGCCCGGGCCGGCGGGCGGCTCAGATCTTGTGGAACTGGTCGACGTTCAACACCCAAACGGTGGCGCCGCCCGACTCGATCTCCATGGGCATCGCCACGGACGTGGGGATCTCCGCCGGCGTCTGGGGCAGCAGTTTCTTGCGCCGCACGCAGACGCGCCGGATGATGCGCAGCACCTCGTCCACCTGCTCATCGGACACGCCGATCAGCAGCGTGGTGTTGCCCCGGAGCAGAAACCCGCCCGTGCTCGCCAGCTTGGTGGCGCTGAAATGGTTGTCGATGAGCGCGTCCATGAGCACGGTGGCGTCGTCGTCTTCCACGACGGCCAAGATGAGTTTCATCAGGGGAACCCCCTTCGGGCTGTCTGTAGCCGATCTATTGCCCATAAGGGTTCAATTTCCTTTCGAGGTCGACCAGTCCGCAAGCGGCGCGCTTGGCGGGCATCGTCGGTGAGACCGGGCGGAGCGGGCGCCGAGCAAAACACGGAGTCGTGCATCACGCGAATGCGAGACGCTCCCAGGCGGCGTTTCAAAAAAGCTGACAGCGGTGCAACGGCGCCTGGCCGCCGTCAGGTGACAGTAAAGGCGAACAAGTTTCTCACCGTTGCGGGATCATTCTATCCGTGAAGGCAACGGCGCTATACACCCGGCTCCGGACGCTTGGCGCTGAAGCTGACCATTAGCCTGGCCGCGGGGCCGGGGGAGGTGACGGGTTTTGCGCTGGCTCGGGATGACCGCCGCGATCGTCACCTTGATCGCGGTGGTGATGAACTCCATCTGGTTTGTCCGCCGGGGCTTGGGCTTCGGCGGGTTCGTCTCCATGGTGTGGCCCGTCGCGCTGGCCACGGCGGGCGTGGTAGCCTTCGCGATCGTGTTGGGATTGGTGACGGTAAGGGCCATGCTGCGCGCCTCGACGGAACAGGAGGAGGGTGCCGCCGCAGGCCGCGAGGATCGGGCCGCGCCGGCCGGGGGTGCGGCGAAGAGCGGGGAGCCGTCCGGGGAGGCTCCACCGTCCGGGGAGGCTCCACACCGGGGGAACCCGTAGCGCCGGGCCGCCGGGGCCAAACCCTGGGCAGGCCCGGGGTGGGCGAGCCGCGGGCGGCCCGGACGCGAAGGGCGCGGCAGCGAGCGGAGGAAATGCACGCCGCGGGCGGTATTGTAAGAATTGTAAGGTGTTGGGGTGCTGCCGCGTGGACGCCTTGAAGATGACGGTGCCCGAGGAGATCCATCATCCCGCCGTTTATCACCCGACGGGCAACGAATACGTCGCGCTTCCCCTGATCAGCGAAACCGGGGCCGTCGAGTCCGTGAACGTGCTGCACATGGGCTGCAAAGGGCTGCTGGAATTCAGCGGGACGGACGCGGCGCCGCTTTTGGCCCCGGTGGTGATGGTGGGCGACCAGGAGGTCGCTTTTCCCAGCGTGGCGTGGCAGCGGCACGAGCATTGGGTGCCCTACTTCACCGCCCATGGGGCCGGCCTGCGGGTGCGGGGGACCATCTGCGCGCCGCCCGGGCACCGGGGCTTCGTTTACCTCCTCGAGGCCGAGAACTTGAGCGGCGAGGCGGTGGCCCTGCGCTGGGGCTGGCGTGGCTGCCTGGGTGTCGCCCGCCAGGCCGTGTATCGGGCCCGGCCGCTGTTTGGCCGGCGGATGGCGTGGTATGACCGCTGGACGGACACGCTGGCCCTGGAGGTGGCGGCGGGTCCCGCCGCGGCGGCCATGGCCCTGGGCGGGACGCGGCCCTTGAAGGAGATCGGCTGGTTCTTGGGGCGGGCCAAGTCGCCCGCGGACGCGTTTTGGGCCGCGCTGGGCCGGCGGGGCGGGCCGGATCTCGAGCAGGCGGTGCGGGAAGACAACGAAACGGGCGCGCCGCTGCACTTCGCCCTGGCGTACCAAGAACCGCTGGGGCCGGGCGAGCGCACTGCCATCGCCTTGTACGCCGCCGTGAGCGCCGAGGCCGACGGGGCGTGCACGACGGTGGTGGACCTGCAGCGGCGGGGCGCCGAGGCCCTGTTGCGGGAAGCCCGCCGGTGGCTTACCGCGCGGCTGCGGCCGGTGTCGGACACCGTGCTAAGCGAGCGGCTCAACCTGAACCTGTGGTTCAATTACTTCTTCGCCGCCGGCCGGACCATCGACACCGAGGAGCTGGTCATGGTCACGTCCCGCTCGCCCCGCTACTACGTGAGTGCGGCTTTCTGGGCCCGGGACGCCTTTTTGTGGAGCTTCCCGGGCGCCCTGCTCACGGATCCGGAACGGGCGCGGGAGATGGTGCTGGCCGGTTTCGGCCGGTATTTGGCCAACGCGGGCATCCACAGCCTCTACATCGACGGTACGGTCCTGTACCCCGGTTTCGAGTTGGATGAGCTGTGCGCGTACCTCTTGGCCCTCGAGCAGTACGTGCGGGCCACCAACGACTGGGGGATCCTGGAGGAAACGGGGCTCGGCGGCGGCAAGCGGGTGTTCGACGGGGTGATGTGGCTGGAGCAGCTGCTGGAGCGGCAGCGCAATGCCGACCGGCAGCTGTACGCCACGTTCCTGTCGCCCACCGACGACCCCGTGACCCACCCGTACCTGACCTACAACAACGCCATGGTGTGGCGCGCCTGGCGGGCCCTGGCGCCGCTCAAGCGGCAGCGGGGCGACAGCCTGGACGAGTGGCGCGCCAACCAGCGGGCGGCGCAGATCAAGGAGGCAGTGCGCCGCCAGTGCGTGGTGGATGGGCCCCGGGGGCCGATGTTCGCCTGGGCGCTGGACGACCGGCGCCGGGCGCAACTGCTGGACCAGCCCCCCGGCAGCCTGCAGCTTTTGGCCTATTACGGTTTCTGTGAAGAAGACGATCCCGTGTACCTCAACACGGTGGCCTGGATCCACTCCGCGGACAATCCCGACTACGTGCCCGGTCCCTTCTCCGGGCCGGCCTGCCCCCATGCGCCCCACCCGTGGCCCCTGTCCGCGGCCTACGACCTGCTGGTGGGACCCCACCGGGAACGGGGCCTCAGCTTTTTCCAGCGGGCGATCATGGACAACGGCCTGGCCTGCGAAACGGTGGACCGGGAAACGGGCCGGGTCAAGACGGGCGCCGCCTTTGCGTCGGCGGCGGGATTCATCGGCTATGCGTTGTACCGTGCCCTGGCCCGTGAATAAGCTGTCACCAAGACGGACCGGAGGTGCGGCGCCGTGCGTGGTGAGCGACGGGCAGACGCCGTCCTGCAGGGCGGCGGCGTCAAGGTCATCGGACTTGTGGGCGCGCTGACGGTAGCCGAGGAGCGGGGCTATCGCTGGGTGAACGTGGCCGGAACGTCGGCGGGGGCTATGGTGGCGGCGCTATTGGCCGCCGGCTACCGAGCGCGGGAGCTGGCCCGGATCCTGGACGAGCTGGATTTCAGCCAGTTCCGGGACCCTGGTCCCTTGGGCCGCATTCCCGTGGCGGGGCCGGCTTTGTCGCTGCTTTTGACGAAGGGTGTGTACCGCGGCGACGCTTTGGAGGAGTGGGTGCGGGAACGGCTCGCGGCACGGGGCGTCACCACGTTTGCGGATCTCGTCATTCCCGGCGAAACCGACGAACGGTTCCGGTTTAAGCTGCAGGTGATCGCGGCGGACATCAGCCGCGGCCGGATGCTGGTGCTGCCGCAGGATATCGCCCAGTACGGGTTGAATCCTGAAGCGTTGGACGTGGCGCGGGCTGTGCGGATGAGTGCAAGCCTGCCCTTTTTTTACCGCCCGGTGGTGGCCCGCTACGGTACGGATGGGCGGCGCACCGTCAGCTACATCGTGGACGGGGGGCTGTTGAGCAACTTTCCGGTCTGGCTGTTCGACGTGCCCGGTGCCCCGCCGTGGCCTACGTTCGGCTTCATGCTGGTGGATCCCGAGTACGGGCGGCCGCAGCCGATCCGGGGACCGGTCTCGATGGCCGTGGCGCTGCTTTCCACGATGCTGGAAGCCCACGACGCCCGGTACCTGGAGGAGGCCGACCGCGTGCGCACCATCCGCATTCCCACCTGCGGCGTGCGGACGACGGACTTCGACATCAGTACCGAGAAGCGCCGCGAGCTGTTTGAGGCGGGCAGGCACGCGGCCCGGGAGTTTTTCGCTGGCTGGAACTTCCCGCGCTACGTGGAGCAGTACAGATTGCATCCGGTGCCGGGTCCCCAGCGGCGGCCGGGGCACGGGCCGCTCGGCTCGGGGGCGCCGGCGGCGGAGGGTGCCCGGTAGGCGCCGAGCGGCTTGGAGAAAGGTCGCGGCGGCCGGGAAAGCCGCCCAGGCCGCCCCCAGGGAGCGGGAGCGGCCGGCGCCATCGGTGGGCAGGGTGCAAGAGGAGGCATGGATGTGGCGGCAGTGGCGGTACAGGAGTACTTTTTCGTCAACGGTCGTTGGGTGCGGCCCGAGGAAGCGGTGGTGCCGGTGGAGGACCGGGGCTACCAGCTGGGGGATGGGCTGTATGAGGTGATCCGGGTCTACGGGGGCCAGCTGTTCGCCATGGACCGGCATCTGGCGCGGCTGGCCGCCGGCGCGCAGGCCATCGAATTGCCGCTGCCGGTGGGCATGGATGAGCTGGCCGCCATCCTGGAGGAGGCCCCCCGGCGCCGAGGGCTGCGGGACGGGCAAGTGTACCTCCAGGTGACTCGCGGCGTGGCGGCGCGCGTCCATCATTTCCCCGCCGGCGCTACGCCGTCGCTGGTGGTGTACGCTTCGCCGCCGCGGCCGATCGACCCTGCGCTGTATGAGC
>DATCKT010000259.1:0-12587 GCA_036562195.1 Limnochordales bacterium | reverse complement strand
TGGTAATGCGCAAAGGAGCCACGGAAGAAGAAGTGCAGCGGGTCGCCGACCGCCTGCGGGAGTTCGGTTTCGCCGTGCACCTATCTCGCGGAGTGGAGCGCACGGTGATCGGCGCCATCGGCGACAAAAAGCCCGAGCGGGTGCAGCAAATCGAGGCCATTGAGGGCGTGGAAAAGATCGTGCACATCCTGCAGCCTTATAAGCTGGCGGGCAGGGAATTTCACCCGGAGCCGTCGACGGTCCAGGTGGGCTCCGTCACCGTGGGCGGACCGGGGCTCACCGTCATCGCCGGCCCGTGCGCAGTCGAAAGCGAGGAGCAGATCCTGACCGTAGCCGAACAGGTGAAGGAGGCGGGCGCCCACATGCTGCGGGGCGGCGCCTTTAAGCCCCGCACGTCGCCCTACTCGTTCCAGGGGCTGGCCGAGGAAGGCCTGAAGCTGTTGGCGCTGGCCCGGGAACGCACAGGGCTGCCCATCGTCACGGAAGTCATGAACCCCCAGGACGTGGACCTGGTGGCCTCCTACGCCGACGTGCTCCAGATCGGCGCTCGCAACATGCAGAACTTCCCGCTCTTGCGGGAAGTGGGGCGCACCAACAAACCGGTGCTCTTGAAGCGCGGTTTATCCGCCACCATCGAGGAGTGGCTGATGGCCGCCGAGTACGTCATGAGCGCGGGGAATCCCAACGTGATCCTGTGCGAGCGGGGCATTCGTACCTTTGAAACGGCGACCCGCAACACGCTGGATCTAAATGCGGTGCCGGTGGTCAAGAGCCTGAGCCACCTGCCCATCATCGTCGATCCTTCCCACGGCACCGGCAAGTGGCAGTACGTGATACCCATGGCGCGGGCGGCGGTGGCCGCCGGCGCCGACGGCCTCATCGTCGAAGTGCACCCGAAGCCGGAGGAAGCCGTCTCCGACGGCCCGCAGTCGTTGAAGCCGGATACGTTCCGCGAGATGATGCGGGAGGTGAGCGCCATCGCCGCCGCGCTGGGCCGCCAGCTCATTCCGGCGATGGCCTGACGTGGGTCTGACGGTCGCGATCGTTGGCCTCGGTTTAATGGGCGGTTCCATGGGCATGGCCTTGTGCCGGGCCCCAGGGATCGAGCGCGTGCACGGCGTGGCCCGCCGGGCGGACACCGTGGCGGAAGCGGTGGCCCTGGGGGCGGTGCACGCCGGCACCACTGACCTCAGGGAAGGTGTCGCAGGCGCGGATGTGGTGGTCTTCGCGACGCCGGTACGCTCCATTGCGCCGCTGGTGGCCGAGGCCGCCCCGGCCCTCGCGCCAGGAACGGTCGTGACCGACGTGGGCAGCACCAAGGCTGAGCTGTGCCGCACGTTGCCGCCGCTGTTGCCGGAGGGGGTCGAGTACATCGGCGGCCACCCCATGGCCGGCTCGGAGCGGACCGGTCTTGGTGCGGCGGACCCTTACCTGTACCAAAACGCCATCTACATTCTCACCCCTCTCCGGGAGAATCAGCCCGGCCTCGACAAGGTGCTTGCCCTGGTGCAAGCGGTGGGGGCCCAACCGCTGATCCTGGATCCGGAACAGCACGACCGCGCGGTGGCCGCCGTGAGCCATCTGCCGCACATGGTGGCCACCGCTCTGGTCCTGGCGGTGGGCCAAGTGGCCGCTGAGGACCCGCGCGTCCTGGCCCTGGCGGCGGGCGGGTTCCGGGACACGACCCGCATCGCGTCGGGGGATCCCGTCATGTGGCGGGACATCTGCCTGAGCAACCGCGGCCCCCTCCTGGAGATGCTGGACCGCTTCCGGGCCGTGCTGGACGCGGCTCGTGAGGCGGTGGCCAGGGGCGACGAGGACGCGCTCATGGACCACATGACCGAGGCCCGAGCGGTGCGGGAACAGTTGCCCGCCCGGCGCAAAGGGATCCTCTCTCCCATGAGCGAGCTGGTGGTGCAGCTGGAAGACCGCCCAGGCGCCATCCACGAGGTAACCGGCTGCATCGCGGCGAAAGGGATCAACATCAAAGACATCGAGATCCTGCGGGTGCGCGAAGGCGAGGGCGGTACGCTCAGGTTGGCCTTCGCCAACGACGGCGATCTGCAGCAGGCGCTCGAGCAGTTGGCGCAGCGGGGCTTTGTGGCCCGGCGCAGGGGATAGGGGACAAGCGCAGTTTGGATAAGCGGCTGGTGATCGCCATCGACGGCCCGGCGGGCGCCGGCAAGAGCACAGTGGCCCGCAAAGTGGCCGAGGCGTTGGGATACCTCTATATCGACACCGGCGCCATGTACCGGGCGCTGACCTTGGCGGTGCTGCGGGCGGGCGTCCCGGTGGACGACCCGGCGGCCGTAGCCGCCGTGGTGGCCGGCGTCAGGGTCCGCCTGGAGCCTAGCCCCGCAGGCAACCGGGTCTTTCTTGACGGCGAGGACGTCACCGCCGCCATCCGGACTCCAGAGGTTTCCGCTGCCGTGTCGCAGGTGGCGGCCATTCCCGAGGTGCGCCGGCGCCTGGTGACGCTGCAGCGGCAGCTGGCCGGCGGGGGCGGCGTCGTCATGGACGGACGCGACATCGGCACCGTCGTCCTGCCCCACGCCGACCTCAAGGTCTTTCTCACCGCCGACCTGGAGGAACGGGCCCGCCGCCGCTACCTGGAATTGAAAGCCGTTGGCCACGGGCTAGACCTCGAGGAGATCCGCAAAAACTTGGAAGAGCGGGATCGGCTCGACTCGGGCCGGGCAGTGTCCCCGTTGCGGATCGCCGACGACGCGGTGATCATTGACACCACCGATCGTCCCGTGGAGCGGGTGGTCGCAGAGGTCCTGCGCCTGTGCCGGAGGAGGCTGGAAGCGTGCTGTACCGAGTAGCGCAGGGCGTGCTGCGGCCGCTGTTCGCATGGTACTTCCGCTGGCGGTGCTTGGGCTTTCACCACTTGCCCCCGTCGGGACCCGTCATCCTCGCCGCCAACCACGTCAACTACCTGGATCCACTGTTGATCGGGGCCGCGTTGTCCCGTCCCGTGCATTTCATGGCCAAGCACGAGCTGTTCCGCAACCGTGTCCTGGCCTGGCTGCTGCGCCACGTGTACGCGTTTCCGGTGCGCCGGGGCCAGGCGGACCGGCAGGCCATCCGCGTCGCCCTGGATCGGCTCGCGGCCGGCCACGTGGTGGGCATCTTCCCCGAAGGCACCCGCAGCGGCACGGGCGAGCTGCAAGACCTGCAGGGCGGGGCTGCCCTGCTGGCCTTGAAATCGGGCGCACCGGTGGTGCCGCTGGCGGTGGTGGGCATCGAGCAGGCGCTCGACCGCGGTGGCCGCCGGTTTCCCCGGCGCGCCCCCGTCGCCCTCAAGATGGGGCCGCCGCTGCACTTTGGGCAAGCGGAACGGGTCGACCGTGCCGCGCTGGCCAGCACGAGCCAAGCCATTCACAACGCCCTGACCGCCTTGCTGGCGGACGGGACGGGAGGGGAGACGCGCCGAGCCGGCCGCGCCGCCGTGGACGCTGATAGCGCCCCCCTCGCGGGGAAACGCTACGCGTCCGAAGGGAAAGAGGTCTAAAATCGCGGACAAGGCTCCGAAACGAGGTCAATTTTCAGCAGGGATTTCGTTTCTGGACACGAAGTAGTTAGGGGTTCTTGTAGTCTTGTCGGTTGATGGTGTGTCAGGGGGATGGAAAGCGTATGAGCGACTACCCGGAAGCCAAGCAGCAGCAACAGCCAGCGCCGGCGCCGGACAACGGCCAGCCCGCCGCCGAAACCGAGGCGGTGACGAACCAGTATGACGACACGCTCAAGCCTCTCGCTCCGGGAGACATCGTGGAGGGCCGGGTGGTCCACATCGGTACCGACGAAGTGCTGGTGGACGTAGGCTACAAGTCGGAAGGGAGGATTCCCGCCAGCCAGCTGGGGCTGCGGCCGGGGCAGACGCCCGCCGACGTGCTGCGGGTGGACGACCACATCGCGGTCCAGGTGATGCGGGTGGACGAAGGGGAAGGCACCGTCGTCCTTTCCAAGCGGCTGGCGGATGAGAAGCAGGCGTGGGAGCGGCTGACCGCCAAGTTCGAAGCCGGTGAGCCGGTAGAGGCGGAAGTCACCGCGCGCGTCAAGGGCGGCCTCCTGGTCGATTTGGGGGTGCGGGGCTTCGTGCCGGCATCCCATGTGGACCGTACGTTCGTGGACAACCTGGAGCAGTATGTGGGCCAGCGGCTGCGCTTCCGCATTCTGGAGCTGGACCGGCAGCGCAAGAACGTGGTCCTCTCCCGCAAAGAGCTGCTGGAAGAGGAGCTGGCCCGGGCCAAGGCCGAGGCCTTCGCCTCACTGCAGGAAGGGCAAGTGGTCAGTGGGGTCGTGCGCCGGCTGACGGACTTCGGTGCCTTCGTGGATATCGGCGGCGGCGTAGAAGGGCTGCTGCACGTATCGGAGATGGCCTGGAGCCGGGTGCGCCATCCCCAGGACGTGCTGCAAGAGGGGCAGCAGATCAACGTCAAGATCCTCGGCATTGACCGGGAGCGGGAGCGTATCTCCCTCAGCCTCAAGGAAACTTTGCCCGATCCTTGGAGCACGGTGGCCAATCGCTATGCCGTCGGGCAGATCGTCGAGGGCGAAGTGACCCGCATCGTGGACTTCGGCGCTTTCGTGAAGCTGGAGGACGGCATCGAGGGCCTGGTGCACATCTCCCAGCTCGCGGACCGGCGGGTGGAGAAACCATCCGACGTGGTCCGGCCGGGCGAGCGGGTCAAGGTGAAGATCGTGAACCTCGACCCGGGCGCGCGGCGCATCGGCCTCAGCATCCGCGCGGCTCAGCCGAAGGAGACGAAGCCCAAGGAGGAGCAGAAACCGGTTTCCTACGCGGATCCCGGGCCGGAGGCCGTCACCATCGGCGACGTGGTGGGCGGCCTGGGCAGCCTCCTGGAGCAGGCCGAGCGCAGGGCCGAAGGGAGCGGCGAGTAGCAACGGCAGCCGCCCTGCCCCCGACGACAGCCGGATCCATTCTTGAGATTTATCCCTTCTGCTCATTGGGTTCGCGACAGGGGTGGCCGCCGCAACCGGCGGCCACCTTTTCGCGCGCCGCGGGGCGCGGCAGCCTCGCCGGGTCCGAGCGGGCGGGCCATGACCGCGCCGCCGCCGTCCTCCGGCCGTACACGGGCCGCAGTGCGGGCCGGCAAGCATAGCCCAGGAAAAGCAGGGGTACCCTAGCCGGGCAGGGGCACACGAGACGCGGGAGGAGTGAGCGTCCTTGCCCATAGGGTTGATCGTGCTGTTCGTGGTGGCCGGCCTGATCTTCTTTGGCGCGGCCCAACGGGTGCTGGACCGCATGCGGCTCACCGACGGCCAGGCGCTGTTCATCCTCGGATTGATCATCGCCGGCAGCTTCTTTGACATCCCCATCCGCCGCGGGCCTGCGCCCGTCACCGTCAACGTGGGCGGTGTACTGGTCCCGGCCGCCGTCGCGATTTACCTCTTGGTACGGGCAGGCACCGCGTGGGAGCGGCTGCGCGCGATCCTGGCGGCGCTGGTCACGGCGCTCGCGGTCTGGGGCCTGGCCCGCTGGGCCGAGTTTGGTCCCCACGGCGGCCAGGCCATTCCGCTGGATTCCGTGTGGCTGTTTTCCCTGGTCGGCGGTCTGGTGGCCTATCTGTTCGGCCGCTCGCGCCGGGCGGCTTTCGTGGCCGGTACGCTGGGTCTGATCGGGTTCCAGCTGCTGGAACTGTTCTTGCGCACCCCGGTCCCCGGTTCCGCCGGCACGGTGGCCTTGGGCGGCGGCGGCTTCTTTGACGCGGTGGTCTTGGCCGGCGTCGTCTCAGTGGCCCTGGCGGAGCTGGTGGGGGAAACCCGCGAGCGGCTGCAGGGCGGTCCTGCGGAGGGGCGGCCGGGTCCTTTAGAGGCCGCGCTGGCCAACCCGGGGGACGGCGCCAACGGTGCGGAGGCGCCGCAGGGAGGGGAAGAGCATGCGTAAAAGCGGCAACGGCATGCGTCCCGTCCTGGGGGGGCCGCTGAGCGCCGCCGTCCTGGGGCGGATGGCGCTTTTGGCCTCGCTCGTCGTCCTCGCCTGGGCGCCACCGGCCGCGGGCGCCGGGATTGACTGGGACCGGGTCTTCGACGACGGCGTGGGGCACCGCAGCGGTGAAGGGTATTACACCTGGCGCGACGACGAGGGCAACGTGATCACCTACACCGCCCTTGCGCCCGTACCCGGGGACACGTACATCACCGCGGACAACCGGATGTATGAAGTGGTAGACGTGGCGCCCGACGGTACCGTGCGGGCCGAGTTCCGGGAAGAGGTGCAATTGCCGCGGGTGCTTGCGGCACAGCCGCGCCCTCCGGCCGACAGCGCGTGGCAAGCGCTGGGGCAGGCGTCGAGCCGGCCCGCCCGCGCGCTCGCGGCGCGCTTCCCGGTCCTGGGCCGCTGGTTCCCGGCGCTGGGCCAGGCGCAAGCCGCCGCGCCGGCGCAAGCCGACGACGAGCCGGCCGGCCCCATCGGCATCTACCACAGCCATAACGCCGAGTCCTACGTGCCCAACTCGGGCGACGAGTTCCAGGAGCCCTACGGCGACATTATGGAGGTGGGCCGCGCCCTCGAGGAGGCCCTGGAGCAGGCGGGATACCGGGTCATCTGGTCCGACCGCAGCCACCTGCCCCACGACGGCGGGGCGTATCAGCGCTCCCGGGCCACGGTGCGGGAGCTGCTGGAGCAGGGCGCGGTGGCCCTCATCGACGTCCACCGGGACGCGATCCCGGCGGAGCAGTACCGGGACGTGGTGGCGGGCGAGCAGCTGACCAAGGTGCGGCTGGTGGTGGGCCGCCAAAACCCCAACCGGGAAGCCAACCTGGAATTGGCCAAGCGCATCAAGGCGGTGGCCGATGAACGGTATCCGGGCCTCATCAAGGGGATCTTCAACGCCCGCGGCAATTACAACCAGGATGTCGGACCCCGCACGATCCTGATGGAGTTCGGCACCCACGAAACGAGCCTGGAAGAAGCGGTGCGCGCCGCGCGGCTGATGGCCGAGGTGTACCCGGCGGCGGCCGGGCTCGCCCCCGGCACCGCCCAGGAGGCGGGCCGGCAGATCGGCGGCGGGGCGTGGCGCGGCACGCTGTGGGTGCTGCTCATCGCGGCCGGCGCCGTCTTCGGCTACCTGTGGATCAACGAGGGCAGCCCCCAAGCGGCTTGGAACCGGATCCGGTCCTTCGTGCGCCGCGAGGCGGGGCGGCTGGGGCCGGGCGGCGAATCCCGCGACGATGCGGGCGGCGACGGGGGCCAGGCAGGCGGCTAGCGCGGGCAGGTAAGCCGTTTTCGCGGCAGCGGCCGCGGTTCGGGCCAAGACCGCGCGGGCCGGGCCCAACGCCGCAGGCGGGCGGTCGCGGAACGTGGACGACGGGGGGAAAGGGCGCCGTGGACGTGGTGGTACCCGTGGCCATGGGCGTGGCGGCGGGCACCCTGGCCCGCCTGCTGCTTTTGCGCCGGGACTACCGGCAGTTTCCCAGCTACCCGCAAGGGTACACCATCCACCTGTCGCTGGGTTTCATCGCGGCGGCCTTGGGCGCCATCGCACCGCCGGCCATCGCCACGGGTGACCTGGCGGCCGCGTCCTTTCTGGCCCTGGCCGCCACCCAGTTCCGGGAAGTGCGGACGGTGGAACGGGAGTCGCTCATGAACATGGAGAAGACGGAGCTGGTGCCCCGGGGAACGGCCTACATCGAAGGCATCGCCCGCGTGTTTGAAGCCCGCAACTACCTGGCCATGCTGACGGCCCTCGCGGCCAGCCTGGCCGGCGTCTGCGGCGCCGCCTTCGGACCGTGGTGGTCCGCCGCTGCCGGGGCGGCCGTCGGGTTGGTGTCCATCTTCCTTCTGCAGGGATTGATGTCGGGCCAGCGGATTGGCGACATCGCCATCGTGAAACCGGCGCGCCTGGAGTTCAAGGGGCCCCTGTTGACGGTGGCGGGGGTCAACATCATGAACGTGGGCCTGCCCGCGTCCCGCCGCCGTTACCTAGAGGAGGGGCTCGCCGTCGTCATCGTGCCCAAGGACGCCAACGCCCGCGCCACCCTGGCCAACCTGGGACAACGCCAAGCCATCGCCCATGAGGTGGCCATGCTCCTGGGGCTGAAGATGGACGTGGACGAACCCGAATTCACGCCCCTCGCCCGCCAGAATCCCGCCACGGGCGAGGTGGTGCTGGCCATCGTGCCCTTGCTGCGGGACGAGGCGGCCTTGGTGCGGGCGGTGGAGTACGTCCCCGTGCTGGAAGGCACGGTGCGCAAGCCCGTTTTGTCCGGGTTGTGGCCCGCCGATCTCGCGGCGCTGAAGGGCGTGGACGGGCGGTGAGCCGCGGCGAGAGCCGCATCGTGGCCGTGGTCACCCTCCGGCAGGACCTTAGTGCCGGCGGGTTGCCCGTGTTTCCCGTCGCCGACGACGAGGAGCGGGAGCGGGTGGCGCGCCTTCTGGCCAAGATCCTCCAAGGCACCATTCACGACCTGGAGGACGGTTCGTACGTCATTGTGCGGCACTGAGGCCGGATGCCGGCGGTGGGGCGCCTGACGGCGGTGCGGGAGCCGGTCCGGGTCATCTACACCTGCTACGGCGGCACCCACTCGTCGCCCGTCGCGGCGGCGATCCACCTGGGCCAGTTGCCTCGCGACAGGGTGCCCTCGGCTGACCAGCTCTTGCGGGTCCCGCGGTTTGACCGGGTGGACGGCGCGAGCCGCGGCCGGCTGACGCTGGTCGGGATCGACGGGCGCGGGAATCCCGTCTACGTGGTGGGGCGAGGCAACACGGCCCTGGCCGCCCTGCGCAACACCATCGAAACCACGCTGCGCCTGGCCGGTCGCGCCGATCTGCCGCTGCTCCTCGTGGACACCCTGGGCTGCGTCAACGGCCTGATGCGCATCGGCGGCTACCTGAGCCGCGCCCTGGGCCTGGTGCCCATCGGCCGGCCCTTGGTTGTCCTGGGCACGCAGTTGACGTACCCGCGCCTCGTCCGCTTGGTGGAGCAGGCGGAGGCGGCCCTCTCAGATTTCTCTTGAGTCGTCGGAGTTGCTCCGGTGTTTGACGGGCGGCGTCCGGGGGTGGTATAAAGGTTTACGGGCATAGGGATGAGGGGTTGCGGGTGAAGCGCTTGCCAGTTGTCGCCCTGGTGGGACGCCCCAATGTGGGCAAGTCGGCCCTCTTCAACCGGTTGGTGGGAGGGCGCATTGCCATTGTGGAGGATGAGCCAGGGGTAACCCGGGACCGCCTCTACGGCCAATGCCGCTGGCGCGGGCGCGCCTTCACCGTGGTGGACACCGGCGGCATTGACCCCCACGCCACCGAAGACCTCGCCGCCCAGAGCCGCCGCCACGCGGAGCTGGCGGTGCAGGAAGCCGATGTGGTCGTTCTCCTCGTGGACGGCCAGGCGGGCCTGCATCCCCTGGACCAAGAAGTGGCCCAGCTCTTGCGCCGCTACGGCAAACCCGTCCTGGTCGCGGTCAACAAGATCGACGCACCCACAGCTCCCGAGGCCGCCGCGGCGGCCTACGAGTTTTACGCCTTGGGCTTAGGCGACCCGATCCCGGTTTCGGCTCTGCACGGGCGCAATACCGGCGAGCTCCTGGACCGGATCCTCGAGCTCCTCCCCGAGACGCCCCAGACCAGCGAGGGCATGGAGCCCATCCGCGTCGCCGTGGTGGGACGGCCCAACGTGGGCAAGTCGTCCTTGGTCAATGCCATCGTCGGCGAAGAGCGATGCATCGTCAGCCCCATTCCCGGCACGACCCGCGACGTGGTCGACATCCAGATCGAGCGGAACGGGACGCCGTTCATCCTGCTGGACACGGCCGGCATGCGCCGGCGCTCCCGGGTGGACACGCCGGTGGAGCGCTTCAGCGTCCTAAGGGCCAGGCGGGCCATCGAGCGCTGTGACGTGGCGGTGGCGGTGCTGGACGCGTCCGAGGAGCTGGCGGAGCAGGATAAGCGCATCGTGGGCTTGGCGCACGAGGCGGGCAAGGGCTTGGTCCTTGTGGCCAACAAGTGGGATCTCGTCGAGAAGACGGCGCATACGATGCAGATGTACGAAGCCCGCTACCGGCAGGAGCTGTCGTTCGCGGACTACGCGCCCATCGTGTTCGTCTCGGCCCTGACGGGTCGGCGGGTGCACGAGGTGTTGGACCTGGTCGAAACCGCAGCCAACAACGCATCTTTGCGGGTGCGCACGGGGCAGCTCAACGAGGTGCTCCAGGAGGCCACCACGCTGCGCCCGCCGCCGGCGGACAAGGGCGTGCAGCCCAAGATCTACTACGGTGTGCAAGCGGGCGTCAAACCACCCCTGTTTGTACTCTTTTGTCATCACGCGGACCACCTCCACTTCTCGTACTTGCGGTATCTGGAAAACCGGCTCCGGGAAGCCTTCGGGTTTGTCGGCACGCCGATCCGGTTCCGCTTGCGGGAACGGCGGCGGCGCGCATGATGGAGTGGTGAGAGCCTGATGGATACCGCAATGGTCCCCTTGTATTGGACCGCGTGCTACCTGTTGGGCGCGGTCCCGTTTGGCTTCCTGGCCGGCCGCCTGTGGGGGAACGTGGACATTCGCACCATGGGCAGCGGCAACATCGGCGCCACCAACGTGCTGCGCACGCTGGGCGCCGTGCCGGCCGTGCTGGTACTCCTTTTGGACGCAGCCAAAGGCTGGGCCGCCGTGTGGGTCGCGCTGCGCCTGGGCCTCAGCGAGGCGGCTGTGGCCGGTGCGGCGCTGGCGGCCGTCGCCGGCCACAACTGGCCGGTGTTCCTGGGCTTTCGCGGCGGCCGGGGCATTGCCACCGCGCTGGGAGTCCTCATCGCCCTGGCGCCGATGGTGGCCGCGGTGCTGGTGGGCGTCTGGCTGATCATCGTGGTGTCGACGCGCTACGTGTCCCTGGGGTCCATGGTCGCGTCGGCGCTGTTGCCCCTGCTCCTGGTGGTGGGCCGGTTTCCCGGGGCCTACGCGGTGGCCGGCCTCATCCTGGCGGTGACGGCCATCTGGCGCCACCGGCCCAACATCGCGCGGCTCTTGGTGGGCACGGAGCACCGCATCGGCGACCCCATTGACCGCGGGCGGCCGTACGGTCCCAGCCGCGGCGCATAGCCTGAGCACAACGCCGGCGCCCTGCGGCCCGCGGCCTTGGGCCAGTTTCTCCATGCGGTGATATTCCCCCAACGGTGCGAATAAGAGTTGTACTGGCTTGCACGCCGCGCCATGGAGCTTGGGGGAGGGACAACGCATGGAGAAGTTTGACCTTTTCGGCCATATCGCCCAGCGCACCGGAGGCAGCATCTATATCGGCGTCGTCGGCCCGGTGCGCACGGGCAAGTCCACCTTCATCAAGCGCTTCGTGGATCTGCTGGTCCTTCCCAGGATCCAGGACGCCTACGAGCGGCAGCGGGCCCAGGACGAGCTGCCGCAGAGCGGCGCTGGGCGCACCATTATGACGACCCAGCCCAACTTCGTGCCCGACCGGCCCATCACGCTGGAGTGGAACGGCGCCCGCGCCCGGGTGCGCCTGGTGGACTGCGTGGGCTACGCGGTGCCGGGCGCACGGGGCTATGAGGACGACCAAGGCGTGCGCATGGTGCGCACCCCGTGGTTCGACCGGGACATCCCCTTCCACGAAGCGGCTGAGATCGGCACCCGCAAGGTGATCGAAGAGCACTCCACCATCGGTCTCGTCGTCACCACCGACGGCACCATCGCCGATCTGCCCCGGGAGGCTTACGTGGAAGCCGAGCGGCGGGTGGTGGAGGAGCTCAAAGCCCTGGGCAAGCCGTTCCTGGTCCTGCTCAACTCCGTTCACCCCGACAATCCGGACGTGCAGGAACTGGCCAACCGGCTCAGCGAGGCGTACCAGGTGACCGTCGTGCCCATCAACTGCCTGCGCATGAGCCAGCAGGACGCCTTGGACGTGCTGCACGAGATCTTGTTCGAATTCCCGGCCCGCGAAGTCTCGGTACGCCTGCCCGCGTGGGTGGAAGAGCTGCCCGATGACCACCCGGTGCGCCGCCAGTTCCTGGACGCCGCCTGGACCGCGGTGGAGCCGGTGGAGCGGCTGCGGGACATGGAAGACGCGGTCGCGGCGCTGGCCGGCTGCGATCTGGTGGAAACCGTGACCCTCAAGAACATGGAGCTGGGCGCCGGCACGGCCACCATCCATGTGGGCACCCGGCGGTCCCTGTTCTACCAGGTGCTCGCGGAGATGACCGGTTTCGAGGTGAAGGGCGACCACCACTTGGTGCGGCTGATGCAGGATTTGGCCGTGGCCAAGCGGGAGTACGACAAGGTGGCGGCGGCGCTGGCGGCGGTGCGCGAGGGCGGTTACGGCATCGTGTTGCCCACGTTGGACGACATCGCCTTCGACGAGCCCGAGATCATCCGCCAGGGCGGCCGCTTTGGCGTCAAGCTGCGGGCCGGCGCGCCCTCCATCCACATGGTGCGGGCGGACATCTACACCGAAGTGACGCCGTTCGTGGGCACGGAGAAGCAGGGCGAGGAGTTCGCCCGCTACCTGACCGAGGAATTTGAAAAGGACCCGGGCAGCGTGTGGAATTCGGACTTCCTCGGCAAGTCGCTGCAGGACCTGGTGCGGGAAGGAATTCAAAGCAAGCTGCACCGCATGCCCGCCCA
>DATCKT010000256.1:0-18386 GCA_036562195.1 Limnochordales bacterium | reverse complement strand
CAACCCGGGGCTGTTCAGGCGGCGGCTGAGCACCGCGTACAGGCCGTCGTCTTCCAAGCCGACCGCGAGACCCGGCGCGGTGGCGGTTTCCGTGGCCACGGTGAATTTGATCCGCAGGAAGGCGGCACCGGTCTCCCGGCTGCTGATGCCCACTTCCAACCCGGGGAACACGCCATAGGTCACCGACGGGACCAGCCCCTTCCCGTCCAATCCGGCGGCCAGGCGCAGCCGCCCCTCGGGCAGCGCGTCCGCGCTCGGGACTTGAAGGAGACCCGTGGTGCCCGAAACCGCGGCCGCGGCCGACGGCACAGCAGCCACAGCCGTCAACAGCGCCAACGCGACCAGTGCCCCCACCGCCCGCAAGCGCAGGCCCCGCCCGGCGTCGCCCGCGGCCGCGCTCAGCCTGGAGGGCGTTGACGCTCGTCGTGTCCGTATGCTGTTCATGGCAAGGCCTCCCATCTCCCCGCCCCCGGAGCGAGCGGCCGGCGCAAACCGACCGGCTGCCTGCGCTGCCGGTTTTCGACAACCGGCAAGGGGTTCCCTCCGGCCCGCGGGATCGCCAAATCTGCCAATCCTGCCGCGCGCTGCCAGCCGGCCGCGCGCCAGGGGAGACGGCGCCCCGCGCCACGGCGGAGACAACGTGCCGCGACGCCAAGGGAAGAAGGACGGCGGCAGAACCCGCCGGGCCACCGGCGCGACAACGCAGCCCGCGAGAGGCGACGCGGGACGGCAACAAGGGATGGCAGAAAGGCGTGGAGGCAGTGGGACCCAGAAAGGCGGCGGAGGCAATGGGGCCAATGCCACACGGGGGTGGGATACACGAGCGGAGGACGCGGCGCCGCTAGCCGATGGCTTCGCCCTCGGGGGCACGGGCCTCCAGGAGCGCGGCGCGCCGTTCCAGTTCCTGGATGCGCCGCTCCAGCGCGGCGACGGTCTTCAACAGCTCAGGCAGCCGCTGCTGGGCGGCCAGGATGCGCATGCTCTCCATGTGGGGCCGGGCCGGGAAACCCGACACGAAGGACCTGGGCGGCAAATTGCCCGCCACCAGCCCCCGGGCCGCCACCACCGTGCCGGCGCCCACCCGGACGTGGTCCACCACGCCCGTCTGCCCCGCCAGGACGACGCCGTCTTCCAGGTGGGAGCTCCCGGCCACCGCCGAGCACCCAGCCATCATCACGTTCTCACCCGTGGTCACGTTGTGGGCCAGATACACCAAGCCGTCCAGCTTGGTGCCCCGGCCGATGCGCGTCGCGCCCATGGTGGCGCGGGCCACGGCCGCATTGACCCCGATCTCCACGTCATCCTCGACCACGACGGTGCCGATGTGGGGGATGCGCTGGTGGCGCCCGCCCGCGGTGACGAACCCAAATCCGTCGCTGCCCAGCACCGCACCGGGTTGGATGAGCACCCGCTTGCCCACCCGCACCCGGTCCATGATGGCCACCTGGGGGTAGATGATGGTGTCATCGCCGATTTCGACGTCCCGGCCCACATACACGCCGGGATAGATGCGCACGTTGCGCCCGATGCGGGTCCCCGGGCCGATATAGGCGTACGCGCCCACCGCGGTGCCTTCCCCCAGGGAAACCCCTTCCCCGATGATCGCGGTGGGGTGTACGCCTGCGGGCATGTGGGGCTGGGGCGCGAAGAGTTCCAACACCTTGGCGAAGGCCAGGCGTGGGTTGTCCACCCGAATCACCGGCCGCCCGATGTCCGTCGCGTCGCGGCGGACGATGATCGCGCCGGCCCGGCTGTCGCGCGCCTTGGCCACCGCCTTGGCGTCGTTGGCGAAGGTAATGTGCTCCGGACCGGCCTCTTCCAAGGAGGCGGCCCCCGTCACCGTCTGGTCCGGATCGCCGACCAGTTCACCCCCGACCACGCGGGCCAGGGTTCCCAGCGTATACACCTTCGCTTCCCTCCGCGCCCAGCTTGCCCCAGCTGGCCCAGGCTCATCCGGCCCGCCGCCCGTTACTTTCGCCGGTTGTTGAGCTCCTGGAGCACGGCGTCGGTCAGATCAACACCGCCGTACAGCACGACCTGCCGCTCCAGCACCACCGACACGCCGTGGCGCTGGGCCACCTTGGCCACCGCGTCGTTGATGGTGGGCATTTGTTCATCGATGAGCCGCTGCTTGTACCAGTCCAGCTCGGCCTGGTACTGGTTGAACAGGTTCAGCTTCTCTTCGTCGCCCAGCCCCTCCGCGGCGGCGTCAAACTCCGCCTGCAGGCGGGCGGTTTCCTTGGACAACGGCTCGTCCAGCACAGGAATCAGGTATCCCTCGATGATCCGGTCGGCGTCCACGTAGCCGATGGTGCTCTCGGTCTGGGCCGACAGGGTGGCGCTGACGGCGAAGGCCAACGCCGCCACCAGCACGATCCCGCCGGCTCCCAGGATCCAAGCCCGGTAGTTGGACAAATGACGCCTCATATGTCTCCTTCCCTCCAAACGATTGCCTGCCCGGCGCTGCGCGGCCGGGCCCAAGCCGCCCCCCCGGTGCCGGCGGCTGGGCTCAGAACGTGGGCCCGATGCTGAAGTACGTGCGCCCGCCGTTCTCGCCGATGCCGTAGTCGATGCGGATGACGCCCAGGAACGTGTCCAGGCGCACTCCCACACCGTAGCCGAACTTCATGTCGTTGAGGCCGACGGTCTGGCCGCCGTCGAAGGCGCGGCCCAGGTCGGCGAACACCACGCCTTGCACCGCCTCGGTGATGGGGAACCGGTACTCGGCGTTGAACACCACCATGCGCTCCCCGGTGAAGGCGCCGAAGTCGTAGCCGCGCACGGTTTCCCCGCCGCCGACCAGGAACTGCTCATGCTGGGGCAGGTTGTGGCCCTGGCCGTACATGGCCCGCAGCGCCACGATCTGGCCGCCGGAGCCGACCTGGAAGTACCGGCTCAGGTCGGCCTCATACTTGGTGAAGTTCACATCGCCGCCCAGGAAGCCGCCGGCGAACTCCGCGGACAGCCCCAAGCGGTAGCCCCGCGTCGGCGCAAACGGGTGGTTGGTGGTGTCGGTGCGGGTGCTCAGCGTAATGCTGCGGGTGGCACCGGACTCCGAGCTGCCGCCCTCGGGCGTCTGGGTCCAGTTCTCCAGCTTGTAGCGGATAAAGCCGCGGGTGAACTCGCCCAGCGGGCGGCCGAAGGTCACGTCGCCGCCGACCCGGTAGTCGGTGTACTTCTCGCCCTCATGGACGCGCTGGGTGGTCCGGTTGTACAGGTTGATCTCAAAGGACAGGTTCCGCCCGAACAAGTACGGTTCGTAGAAACCGATATCGTACGTGTTGCGTTTGGCGCCGAACTCCCAGCGCAGGTTCACCCGCTGGCCCCGGCCGAGGAAGTTGTTGTCCCGCAGCTCCGCGTAGCCGATGAAACCGTCCTGGGAGCTGTAGCCCGCGCCGATGGACGCCATGCCCGTCCGGCGCTCTTCCACCTCGATGCGCACGCCCACGGCATTGGGATCTTCCGTCTCATAAAAGTTGGCTGTGACGTAGTTGAAGAAGCCCAGCATGTTGACGCGCTCGATGGAGCGGCGCACCTGGTCCCGGCGCAGGATGTCGCCGGGCTTGAACGTGAGCTCCCGCTCGATGACGTAGTCGCGGGTCTTCTGGTTGCCCTCGATGACGATCTCGCCGACCCGGGCCGCCGGAAGGTTGATGGTGAGCACGCCCGTCTCTTCGTCCATGTCGAGGGTGGTCGCGCTCACGAACACCTCATACTCCGCCAGCGCCCGCTCCTGCACGGACAGGAGGCCTTTCTCCAGGGCAAACTGGTTGAGGACCTCGCCCTCTTTGACCCCCAGCCACTCCTTCACCACCTCGGCGGGCACCGCGTCGCTGTTGATCACCACCTGTTGGACGACCGGAAACTCGACCACCTCGAAGATGATCCGCACGCCGTTGCCGGTGCCGGGGACTTGCTGCATGCTGGGGATGACGTTCTGGAAGTAGCCCAACCCGTAAATGTTTTGCACGTCCCGGCTTACGGCATCGAAGTCCAGCGGGCTCCCGACCCGGGTTTCCGTAATGGCCCCGCGTATCGTGGCCTCATCCACGTGCTCGTTGCCGAGGATGACGATTTGGACGACCCGCCAAGCGGACTGGGCCCCCGGCTCCTGGGCAGTCGCGGGCAGCGACCACACGGTGCTCATCGCCAGCGTCAGTACGATGGCGAAGGTCAAGAGCTTTTTCAGGCTGCGAGTCATGAAGCCACTGCCTCCTTTGCCTGCCAAAAAAAGACCCCCTTCGGGGGCACTACCTGCAACGCAGGGCCGATGCCTGCTGCACAGTTCGTTGCCCTAGAAGGGGAATCCTGCCCGCTGGTCGGTGCAAATCACGTCAACTATGGAAGCGGCTGCCACCCGCGGCGGCCGCGCATGACCGGATCAGGCCGGCGGTCGCCCCGTCCCCGCATCCCGCCAGCCGCCTGGCCGCCGGCCCGGTCCCGGCGCCTGCCGATCCGGTTCGGAAACCTCCGGCAGCGGCCCCTCCGGACCTATCCCCCCAGCTCCTGGCTTGCCAGCCTCAGGACCTTCCGAGGGTCCGTCGCCGCCTTCCGCGCTCGCGCCCCCGTCGCCTGCGTCACCGGCTTGGTCTCCACCCGGCCCGCCCGGCTCCGCCGCGCCCTCCTCGCCCTCCAGGCCGGACGCTGCTTCGCCGGTTTCTCCACCCGGCTCGCCGCCTGGGGCACCCGGGGCCGGAGCGGTCTCGTCCTGGGCGCCCTCCGCGGCCGGCGGCTCCTCGCCCTCTTCGGACGCCCCGGTTTCCTCGGCCTCCTCCATCGCGTCGACGTCCTCGATCTCCTCGGTTGCCCCCGTGGGCTCGCCGTCCCACGCGTCGCGCCGGTAATCGGGGAGGATATACAACTCGAAGGAGGTGGAACCTAAGATCACGTAGTCCGTCGGCACCGAGGCCACGACGCGTTCGGTAGGCTCGAAGCCGTCGTACCACTCGCCGGGCCGCTCCTCCGACGGGAACTCCTCTTCGGATTCGCCGGCGCTGCCGCGGCCCGGCGCGCCGTCGCCCTCGCCGGCCGCGTCCCCCGCGTTCGGTTCCTGAGGCCAGGTGTCCGTGGAGGAGTAAAACTCGGCCACGATCTCGTGGTTGCGCTCCCGGCGCACAAACTCTTCGATGAGCCGCTCCAGGTCCTGGACGTTCTCCTCGAGCAGCTCATCGGTTTCCTCCAACCGGTCCTCCTCGGCCAGCGGGGGCTCCAGGCCCCAGCCGCCGCCTCGCACCACCACCGTCACCGGGCCCGGGCTCGCGTCCGGGGGCACGGTCAGGATGAGCTCTTCGGTGATGGCTTCCGCGCGATACGGCCGCAGGCGCACCGAAACCCGCACCGATTCCCCGGGCAGCACCTGCGTCGTGGAAGGCTGCGCCGACTCGATGTGGGCCGTCCGGCGAGCCTGCTCGATGTCGGCCACGATTTGCACCCGCGTCAGGGTGACGGGCGTGAAGCGGTTGTTCACCACCAGGTCCACGGCTTCCAGGAGCTCGATGAGCGAAACGCCGGCCACGTCGAACTCGCTGTAGTAGATGTTGTCCCGCACCAGCGGGCGGGGCAGGCCCTCGCCCCGGATCTGAAACACGACCCGCGACGTCCCGGGGCCGAGGCGGTCGAGGGTCCGATCCAGCACCCCGAGCGCCCCCGTCACCACCAGCGAAGTCAGCAGACCCTGGTCGTGCACGACGGAGAACTGTCGGGTCACCTCGGTGCCCAGGTCCCGATCGCGAATCGTGATGGTGACGGGGACCATGTAGGGCAGCCGGCCCAGCACGCCGCCGACGGCGGCGCCGCGATCCTGCAAGAGCGATCCGACGGGAACGCCGGGCGACCCCAGTTTGAACGGGACGCTCAGGGCCGGCACCACCGTGTGGATGTAGGCCGTGGTGGCCAAAAAGTCCGTGACGCCCTGGTTGATGAAGGGATGGCCAAACCCGACGAACCGCCCGTCCCCCTCCACGTAGGTGACGGTGCCGATGGCCGTCAGCGACACGTCGCCCCGCACCAGCTGCACGGCGAAGGCGCTGCCCGGCTCCAACTTGGCGCCGGCCATCTCCGGACCCACTACCCCGGCCTGCACGGGGATCAGGTTCAACTGGGGCAGCCGCTGCTTGAGGCGATTCAACGCCCGGGCGCTGAGGCCGCTAGTCAGCACAGGCGTCTGCACCGGCACAAACACCCGCACGTCCTCCGGCATGACCTTTGCCAGCGCCTCGGCTTCCGCCAGGTCCCTGGCCAGCACTGCCGCGCGAGGCAGGCCGCCGGTCGCGGGCGGTCCGTCAGCCCGTACCTGCTGGACGCCTTCCAGGGCGGGATCGCGCGGCGGGCCGGGCTTCATGCGGTCCATCACCTGGAGCATGTCCCCGATGGGAGTTACCAGACCGATGCGGTGGTCGGCGAAGTCGTACCCGTACCCGATGGCGCCCACCAGCTGATCGTCGATGTACACCGGGCTGCCGCTCATGCCCGCCGCGATCCCGCCGGTGCGCTCGATGACGTCGCCGCTGACGCGAACCAAGATCAGGTCGCCCGCCGGGCCCGCCTGCGGCACCACCCCGAGGTACTCCACCTCAAAGGACTCCACCTCCGTGCCCCGCACCACCGTCTTGCCGGTGCCCCGCAGGCCGGGCTTCAGCGCCTCTATAGGAAAAAAACGCGCCTCGACGGTTGTCGAGAGCAGCGCCGCAACCGTCCAGGCGAGCAGCAGGAGCCGTATCGCGATGGCCAAAGCCGTCATCCCTTCCCTAAGAAACCCGGGATAAACGTTTACATAACTTCCCTGCCTCCCGCTGTTGTCCTTCCCATCATGGTTGCGGTTCTGGCTGCCGTTTCCACCGCGGGCGCGGACACATATTGGGACATCTGCTCGTAGATCAGGTCCGCCAGACCCAAAGCCCCCGCCTCGGCCATGATCACGGCGCGCTCCTGGTCCAGCAGCTCCTCGAACATGCGCACCCCCGGGCCGTCCAGCATCCCCGTGGTCATCACCGTGCGCCGCATGCCGCGCCACAGCTGCTCAAGGAACAGCGCCTCCAGCTGCTGGGCGGCCCAGCGCAGCCGCGCCTTTTCGCCTGCGCTGGCCGGAGGCACAGTAAATCCCGGGGTAAAGGCCATACCGCCGGGGGTTTCCCGCACCTGCGCGACCGCTGGCCGGGATGCCCGGCGCGCTGCGGCCGGGGGGTCTCCGGCGGCCCGTGCCTGCGCCGCGTCCAGCGCCTCCCGGAAACCGGAGGCCTCCCGCCCGCCGCTCGCCCACGGCCGGCGTTCGGCGGCGCGAGCGCCTCCTGCGGCTACCTCTGCACCCCCGGCCAATCCCGTCAGCTTCTCCATCACGGCTCCATCACCCTCATACGAGGCGTCCGGAGGAGCGGGACGCTAGAGGATCTCCAAGTGGGCATACAACGCTCCCGCCGCTTTCATGGCCTGCAGGATGGCGATGATGTCTCGGGGCGTCGCGCCGACGGCGTTCAGCGCCTGCACCACGTCCTCCACGCTCGCGCCGCTCTCCAGCACCACCACCCGGGCCGGCTCTTCGTCCACCGCCACGGCGGTCCGCGGGACGACCACCGCCTGGCCTGTTTCGTCCTCGCCGGCCGGCGCCGTCACGGCCACCAGCGGTTCGGTCTCGACCCGCACCCGCAACCCGCCGTGGGCCACCGCCACGGAGGCGATGCGGGCCCGGTGGCCGATGACGATGGTGCCCGTCCGCTCATTGATCACGACCCGCGCCACCGCGTCAGGCGTCACGGGCAGCTCTTCCACGGCGGCCATAAACTCCACCACCCGCCCGGCAAAGGCCGGCGGCAACTGCAGCCGGATGGCAGACTGGTCCAGCGCCTGGGCCGTGTCCGGCGTGAACACCTTGTTGATGACCTCCGCCACCCGCGCGGCGGTGGTGAAATCCGGCTGGGTCAGCAACAGCGTCAGGTACCCGTCCTGGACGACGGTGGTGGGCACGAACCGCTCCACGATGGCGCCGCCCGGCACGAGGCCCACCACGGCGTGGTTGCGCTGGGCCTGGCTGCCGCCGCTGCGCACGTTGAACCCGCCGATGGATACCGGCCCCTGGGCCACCGCGTACACCTGGCCGTCGGCGGCCTGCAGGGGCGTCTGCAGCAAGAAGCCACCCTGCAGGCTGCGGGCGTCGCCGATGGACGACACCGTGACGTCGATGCGGTCGCCCGGCCGGGCGAAAGCGGGCAGGTCGGCGGTCACCATGACCGCGGCCACATTGCGCAGCCGGAGCGCGTCCCGGTCCACGGTGAGGCCGAAGCGCTCCAGCATGTTGGCCACCATCTGCACGTTGGCCTGGCTGCCGCGCCCGTCTCCCGTGCCTTCCAGCCCGATGACCAGCCCCAGGCCAAAGAGCTGGTTGTCCCGCACACCGTCAAACCGGGCGATGTCCTTGATCCGCACCGTCGGCTGGTGCGCCGGCTCGGCCGACACCGTTACCGCCGGGCGCAGCTCGGCGCCGGACTGCCCGTGGGCGGGCGTCCACGCCGCCGCCAGAAGGACGGCCAGCGCCGCCGTCCAGTGGACAAGGCCCCGGGAACGGAGCCGCTCCATCAAGCCCATGTCCGTCACGCCTCCCGGAGTTAGAACAGCCAGTTCAACAGGCGCGTCAGCAGTCCCGGCTCCTGCTTGGCGCCGATGGAGCCCGTGCCGTGGTACGTGATGGTCGCATTGGCCACAAACGTCGACAGCACGGTGTTGTCGGGCTGGATGTCCTGCGGCCGCACGACACCGGTGACGACGATGATCTGCTCTTCGTCGTTGACGACGATGGTCTGGCGCCCCTCGATGACCAGGTTGCCGTTGGGCAGCACTTCCATCACCATCGCGGTCATGCGGGCGTTGAGGCTGCCGCCGCGCGTGGTGCTGCCGCCGCCGCGGAAGCTGTCGCCGGCCTGGCCGCCGAAGCCCGGGATCAGCGGCACCCCGCCCCACAAGATGGGCCCGAAGTCTACGGAGGAATTCTTCCCCGTCTCGGTGGAGGTGGACTGGGTCGCCTGGGCCCGTTCCACGATGATGATGGTGACCAGATCGCCCACCCGGCGCGCCTTGTTGTCGGCATACAGGCTGCTGCCGTCGATCCAAAGGGAATGGGCCGCGGCGGGCCCGGACCAGAAGGCGAACGGCGCGGCCACCAGCATGACCACAAGCGCGGCCACAAGGACGGCTCCAAACCCGGCTGTCGAGGCAGGCGCGCCAGCGGTCTCGGCAAGGCGCGCTGCAAACCGGGCCGCACCCCGCGCCCGCCCGCGGAATCCCGGCCCGGCACTGGCAATGGCTCGCGAAGCTCTCGTTTGTCGGAGCAACATGCCGCGGCACCCCCTCATGCGGCCGCGCCCCCCCGGCTGGCCCTCACGGCACCAGGGCCTCCACCGCGTCGGGGCCCACGACCCGTGCCTGCACCACGTATCCGGAAAGGCTGTTCTGCACCCGGACCACGTCGCCCAGGCGGCCGTCTTCCAGCGCGATCCCGGGCGCTCCCACCCAGACGCTCCCCGTCTGGGCGGCGATGCTGACGGGCTGGCCCCGCCAGACCAAGGGCACCCGCTCCACGGTGCCCGCCGCCAGCAGCGTGCCCGGCACCAGGGGCCGGACGGCCCGCCAGCCCTGAGGGTCCTCGTCGGCGGGCAAAAGCCCCCGGGGCACGGAACTGAACTCCCGCAACTCCAGGGCCACCGACTCCCGGTCCAGCACCTGGTGGCGCAAGACCAGGGACTGGACCACCCACACATCCACCAACCACTTGGTTTCGCACCGCACCATCAATGTCCGCTGGGGCTTGCCGTCGACGCTGACGGTCACGGCCGCCATCACCGGACCCGGCGGCGTGCCCGTCACCCGGGCCACTGCCGCTTCGGCGGCGCCATCCACCACCCACAAGCCGTCGGGCGGCGCGCAGGTCACGGCCAGCGTCCCGCCGCCCAGCTCCTGCTGCCGGTCGGCCAGATGCTCCCGCACCGCCCCCTCGGCCACGGCCGCGACGTCGGCGCCGCTGATAAACTGGGCCCGGGTGAGCACGGAAAAGCTGGCCTCGGGCGCCTCGATGCGAATCTGCCGCTCGGGCAGCCCCGCCTGGCGCAGGCGCACCCTCATAGTGCCTACGCTCAACTCCCGCCCTTGGCCGGGCAGGGCCGCCCGTCCCATGGACAACCCGGCCAGCCGCTGTCGCAGAGCCGGATCCGCGGCCTCCACGGCGGCGATCTCGCCCAGCAGGATCTCTGGTCCGGTGACCGACGGCTGCGGGTGCACCCGCACCACCGCCAGCCACCCCTCCGCGCCGGCCGCCGTCACGCCTTGCGCGGCGGCGGGCGCCGCGAGGTTCCAGATGAGCCCTGCCAGGATCACCACCAGGAAGTACCGCATCCGCCTCAGCTTCCTTTGCCGCCTACCTTTACCGACGCAGATTGTTGGCCGTCTGCAGCATGTCGTCGGAGGCCTGGATGGCCTTGCTGTTGGACTCGTAGGCCCGCTGCGAGATGATCATGTTGACCATCTCCTCCACCACCTGGACGTTGGACAGCTCCAGGTACCCCTGGGCCACGATGCCGAAGCCGTCCAGGCCGGGCGTGCCGATGATAGGGGGCCCGCTGGCCGCGGTGGCGATGAAGAGGTTGCGCCCGAAGCTGCTCAGGCCGGCCGGGTTCACGAACCGGGCCAGCTCAATGTTGCCGATGTTCTGGGGCTCGTCCTCGCCCGTCAGGATGACGGACACGGTACCATCGCTGCCGATGGTGATTTCCACCGCGTCCTCAGGCACGATGATCTCCGGCTCCAACGGAAACCCGTCGGACGTGACGATGCGCCCCTCCGCATCCTTCTTGAAGGCGCCGTCGCGGGTGTAGGCGATGGTGCCGTCGGGGAGCAGGACCTGGAAGAAACCCTGGCCCTCAATGACGATGTCCAGCGGATTATCGGTCTGCTTGAAGGTTCCCTGCGTGAAGATCTTCTGCGTAGCCACGGCCCGCACGCCGTGCCCCATCTGGATCCCCGTCGGGATCTGCGCGCCCTGCGTCGTGGGCGTGCCGGCGAAACGGAGCGTCTGATACAAAAGGTCCTGGAAGTCAACCCGGCTCCGCTTGAAGCCGCTGGTGTTGACGTTGGCCAGGTTGTTGGAGATGGTGTCGATGTTGAACTGCTGGGCTGACATGCCGGAGGCGGCTGTCCACAACGAACGCATCATCATCTGTTCCCTCCGTTTCTCCCGGGCGGCCCCTAAAGGCCGTCCGTTGCGGCTTGCGTTATCCGCCGGCGGCGGTGAAACCGGCAGCGGCCCGTCCGGCGCGGGCCGCGCCCCTCGCTACACCCGCCCCAGCTCGTTGACGGCCTTGCCCAAGGTCTGGTCGAAGGCCTGGATCACCCGCTGGTTGGCCTCGTAGGAGCGGTAGGCCGTGATCAGCTCCACCATGGCCATGACCACGTTGACGTTGGAGTCCTCCAAGTAGCCCGCGTGCACCCGGGCCGCGGCCGGCTGCGGCTCGCCCGACCATTCTGTCGCAGCCCACAGGCTACTCCCTTCCCGGACCAGCCCCTGCGGGTCGGCAAACGTCCGGATCGCCAGCACCCCTGCCAAGGCGCCGTCCACCCAGATCTCGCCCTGCTCCGTCACGTGCACCGTTCCGCCCCGAACCCGAATGGGCCCCGCTTCACCCAACACCCGGTGGCCCTCCGGGGTGACCAGCCACCCCTCGCCGTCCAGGGTGAAGCGCCCGTCCCGGGTGAAACGCAGGCCGGCCGGCGTCTCCACCGTAAAGAACCCGTCGCCTTCCAGGGCCATGTCCAACGGGTTGCCGGTGTGGCGCAACGCTCCGGCGGTCATATCCGAGTAGGTGCCGTCGATGTACGTTCCGGTGCCCAGGCGGCCGACGGCGGGCCGGGGGTCGAAGGCGAAACCCCGTTGCGGTCGGACCGCGCCGGCGTCGGAGCGGCGCGGCCCCGGCGGGCCGATGACCATGGGGTCGTTGACCCGGTGCAAGAGCATCTCGGGGAAGGCCGACTGGATGACGGTTTGCCGCTTGAACCCGGCGGTCTGCACGTTGGCCAGATTGTGGGCGAGCACGTCCACCCGCACCTGTTCGGCCAGCATCCCCGAGGCGCTGGTGTACAATCCCCGCAGCACACGGCCACCTCCCCGGCCGGGCTTGTACCGGCTCTACTGATTGCGTCGTCCAACGGCGCGGAGATCTTTAGGCCTTTTGGCCGTAGGCCCGGACCGGGGCGGTGGTGTCCAAAGCAGCGGCTTCCCGGGGAAGACCGGCGTTTCCCAGACCGGGCAAGCGCCTTGGGCGGCTGCTGGGGATTGCGCTACAATAGGGGCGGGAGGGGGATCGCGATGCCGCTTAAGGAAAAGCGCGCCGTGGTGTGCTACCGGTGCGGACAACTCCTCGGTGAACTGGAAACCGAATGGACCCAGGAGGGGATGGCCCGGTTCCGGGAGCAGGCGGAGGCGCTCCGGCGGGATCACGTCTGCATGCCTCAGGACACGCGGAAGGATACCGTCTCTCCGGGCAGGCGGTGAATCTCCTCCAGCAGCCTGCCCGTCCCCCGCGCGACGCAAGTGAGCGGGTCGTCGGCCACCGTGGCTTCCAGCCGGGTTTCCATGCGGATGAGCTCCGGCATGCCCTTGAGCAGCGCGCCGCCGCCGGTGAGCACGATGCCCCGAGAGATGATGTCCGCCGCCAGCTCCGGCGGGGTCTTCTCCAGCACGGACCGGATGGTGTTGATGATGGCCTGCACGGGTTCCTGCAGGGCTTCGTACACCTGCACCGCCGACAGCTGCACGGCCCGCGGCAGGCCGGTGACGGTGTCGCGCCCGCGCACCTCCATGGTCAGGTGCTCATCGGGGTCGCAGACGCTGCCAATCCGGCACTTAACCTCCTCGGCCGTCTGCTCGCCGATGAGGAGGTTGAACTCCCGGCGCACGAACCGAATGATGGCCTCATCCATGTCGTCTCCGCCGACGCGCACGCTCTCGGCCACCACTTCGCCGCCCATGGAGATGACGGCCACGTCCGTGGTGCCGCCGCCGATGTCCACCACCATGTTGCCGCCGGGATCGACGATGTTGAGCCCCGCGCCCAAGGCGGCGGCCATGGGCTCCGAGATGACGCACACCTTCTTCGCGCCCGCCTCCATGCACGCCTCGATGACGGCCCGCTGTTCCACGGAGGTGACGCCGGAGGGAACGCAGACGGCGATCTGGGGGCGCCACAGCGGCCGCCGGCCCAGCACGCGGCGGATGAAGTGCTTGAGCATCGCTTCGGTGATGGTGTAGTCGGCGATGACGCCGGCCTTGAGCGGGCGAATGACGGCGATGTTGGCGGGAGTGCGCCCCATCATGCGCCGGGCTTCCTCGCCCACCGCCAAAACGCGGCTGCTCTCTTGATCCACGGCCACCACCGATGGCTCGCGGAGCGCGATGCCTCTGCCGCGCATGAAAATGAGCACGTTGGCCGTGCCCAAGTCGACGCCGATATCCCGCCCAAACAACCGCGGCCGCCCCTCTCGGTCCCGAACCCTCCCTGGCGGGGTCCGGAAGGTACTGGAGAGGGGTTCGACGGCACCCGAACAAGTCCTGCCGCCGGTGCCGGACGGCGCCGCCGCCCCGGGCCGCGGCGGGAGGGCCGGCGGTGACAGAGGCCCGTCGACCGGCCCTGGGGGCGGGCCGGCGCGTCAGGAAGCCTTGCGGCCGTCGCTGCGGTACTTGCGGCGGGTGGCCTCGCCGCCGCGGATGTGACGCTCGGCCTTGTTCAGGTCAAGGATTCGCTTCACCTTGCGGGCGAGATCTTTGCTGACGCGAGGAAGCCGCTCGGTGACGTCTTTGTGGACCGTGCTCTTGCTGACCCCAAACACGGCCGCCGCCTGGCGCACCGTGGCGCGGGACTCCACGATGTAATGGCTGACGTCCACCACCCGTTTCCGGATGTAGTCTCGCATCACAGCGCCCCCCCGCCGAATGTTGCTAAATCATATGGCCCGCTGACGGGATTTATGTCAGCGGGCCAGGCGGGAAAGGCCTTCACAGCGCTGTTTCCGGCGTCCGGGCTACGGCAGCGCGAGCACCCCTTGAGGGTCGACCGGCTCCCCTTCCACGTACACGGCAAAGCGTACCGCCGCCTCGTCGGGCACAGTCGCCGCCAGCCCCACCGGCGCGTGGGCGCTCACGTGCTGGCCCACCGGCACCAGCACGTGGTCTAGGCTGCCGTACACTGTGATTACGCCTTCACCATGGTCGATGGCGACCCGGAAACCCCCGTCGGGGTCCGGCCCCGCTTCGACCACCGTGCCGGGCAGCACGGCCCGGACGGGGCCACCCGGCACGGCCGCCACCCGCACGCCGGGATCGTAGTACCAGTGGCCGAAGGCCGGATGCCGGCGCCAGCCGGGTTCTGCCACCACGGGGCCGTCCACCGGCGGTGCCAGCTCCCGCAGGTCCGCCCGGGGCCGCGCCGCTTGCGCGGCGGGTACCGCCGGTCCCGGGAGCGCGTCCGCCGCGACCGCGGGCTGGGCGGTGGCCCCGGCCCGTCCCGCCGTAGCGACCGGCACGGCGGTGGCGCCCCCGGTCCGACCGCCGCCCGCAGCCGTCGGCTGGGCCAACGTCAACTGATGCCGATCCGCAAGCTGCGGACCCGTGGCCTGGTGAATGTGGGCGTCGAGACCCGACACGATGGGTAATCCGCCGCCCCCTCGGGTCAAGGGCATACCGGGCATCCGTATCAGCCCCAAGACCACTGCACCCGCGACGACCGTGACCAGCACGACCGCCCGGCCGGTACGGCTGCGCAGCACTAAACGGGCTCCGTCCCGCAGCTTCCCCCCGTAGAAGCGCCCGATGCCTTGCAGAATGCGCCAGCGGCGCTGCACCGCATACGCCAGGCGCCGCTGCCAGCTTGCCGCCATTACCACACCACCTCTCCCAGGATCTCGTCGCTGACCAGCTTCCCGGCGGCGGTCCCGATGACGACCCGGCTCCCCTGGGCCGTCGCCCTCACCGCGACGGGCGGCACAGGCTCCTGCCGCCCAGTGCCCGACAACATCCGGCCCAGTTGCGCCAACACGTCCGGCGGAGCGCGGCCGGGGATGAATCCCCGCACTTCCACGCTGGTGTCCACCGTGCTCGGCGGCCGCCCGAAGGCCGCGGCCAGTGTGCGGGCCAGGGACCGGCGCGCCGCGGCCACGTCGGGCAGCACCCCCGCTTGCACCACCACCACGGCTGCACCGCGCCGCTCACCGTCGTGCCATGCGACGACCCGCGCTTCGCCAGCGTCCGTCCGCCCGTCCATGAACACCGCCCGCACCGGAGGCTCCACCCGGTTGCCCAGGCGCCAAGATTCCACGCCCAAGGCCCTGGCGGTGCGCCGGGCGACGCGCTCGGCATCCCCCTTCAGCGCAGCCAGGGAAACATCGCCGGGAACCGGAAGCGCGGCCACGATGGTTAGCCGCTCCGGCTCCCCCAACAGCGCCGCCAGCAGTCGCTGGGCGGGGTCCGCCAGCGCGCCGTCGCGGGTTACAGCCGGCCCTTGGCGAAGGAGCGACGTCCACAGGACGGCCAGGGCCGCCGTGCGCACCAGCGCCGCACGGATCCCGCTTGCGGCCCTGGGAACCATGCCAGCTTCCACCTCCGGTGGAAGCGTCTCCCCCGCGGCCCGGCTTTATACATCCGCGGCGGCAAACCGCCGGGCCGGGCAGGATCCGACCGGGCGGCGCGGAACATGCAGTCGGCAGAAGGGGAGGCGTCGCATGCACCGCCGGATTCCTCATCCGCTGCGGATCCGGGTGGCCGTCGTATTCTTGGCCATGGTCAGCTGGGCTGTGCTCGCGTGGCTGCGCATCGGCTGGCTCCAGATCGTCCAAGGCAGCCACTACCGTACCCTGGCCATGGAGCAGCGGTACCGGGCCGAGAACCTGGTCCCCGAACGGGGCGCCATCTACGACCGCAACGGCGTGCCGCTGGTGGTGACGGTCCAGGGCAAAGGCGTCTACGGCGTGCCGGCCGCCATCAGGGACCCGGCCGGCGCCGCGGCTGCGCTTGCGCCCCTCTTGAACCAGCCCGCGGCGCAGCTGGAGCGCCGGTTGCGGCAGGATTCGCCGTCGGTGTGGCTGGCGGCGCGGGTGGATGACGCGACCGCGCAAGCCGTGGAACGGCTGAACCTCCCCGGGGTGTACGTGGTTCAGCGGCCGCAGCGGGAGTACCCCCACGGCACCCTGGCCGCCGACGTACTGGGGTTCACGGGCTTGGACAACCAAGGCCTGGCCGGCCTCGAGTTCCAGTACGAAACCATCCTGCGGGGCGTGCCCGGGCGGCACTTCAGCGAGCGGGATCCCCGGGGCCGGGCCATTCCCGGCGGGCGGAGCGAAGTGTTTGCCGCGGTCCCGGGCAACGATCTCATCCTGACCCTGGACCGCGTGCTGCAGTACACGGTGGAGCAGGAGCTGGCGGAAGGGGTCGCGGCGGCCCGGGCCCAGTACGGCATCGCGCTGCTCATGCGGGCCCAGACCGGTGAAATACTCGCGATGGCGGCGTACCCCGGCTTCGACCCGGCCCGCTACGCGGACTACCTGCCCCGGGCCTTCCGCAATCCCGCCGTGACCGACCAGTACGAGCCGGGCTCCACTCTGAAAGTCTTCACCGCCGCGGCCGCCCTGGAGGAGGGGCTGGCGACCATCGACACCGTCCTCAACGGGCCGGCACAACTGCGCATCGGCGGCGGCGTCGTCCACTGCTACAATCCGGCGGGCTACGGCCGGCTGACCCTCAAGGAAGCCATCGCCGTCTCGTGCAACACCGCCTTCGCCTACCTGGGCGCCGAGATCGTCGGCGGAGAAACCTTGGCCCGGTACCTGGAAGCCTTTGGGTTCGGGACGCGCCTCGGCGTCGACCTGCCCGCCGAAGGCACCGGCATTGTGCCGACGCCCGGCCGGGTGGCCGGCGAGATCCTGCGCTGGGCCAACGTGTCCTTCGGCCAGGGCATCGCTGTGACGCCCATCCAGCTGGCCGCCGCCATGGGCGCCATCGCCAACGGCGGCACCCTCATGCGGCCGTACATCGTCCAAGCCGTGCGCACGCCCGACGGCCGCATCGTGGAGACCCGGCAGCCGACGCCGCTGCGCCAGGTCATCTCCGCGGAGACGGCGCGGGAGCTCACGGACGCCATGGTGCAAGTGGTGACCAGCGGGACGGGCACCCGGGCGCGCGTGGCTGGTTATCCTGTGGCCGGCAAGACCGGCACGGCCCAGATCCCTGAGGACGGCGTCTACGGCAACAAGCGGTTGGCTTCTTTCGTCGGCTTCGCGCCGGCGGAAGCGCCGGAGTTGGTGGGCCTGGTCATGCTCTACGACGTCCAGCAGGATAACCGCGAGGGCGGCCGCTGGGCTGCGCCCGTGTTCGCGGACATCTTAGACCGCGCCCTCACGCACCTGGGCGTCCCGCCCCGTTCATAAAAAGCAGGTCCCCATCAGCGGGGACCTGTTGGCTTCACGCAGCTTGTGCAGTGCCGTTGCGTACCGGCGTCGTGACCGCCGGATCTTAGTCGCCGATCGGCTGATCCTTGCCGAACCGCCGCTCCAACTCCTCATCGTCGACGCCGGCCGCCTGCAAGCGGGCCATGGCCCGCTTGAGGGCCAGCTCCGCCCGGACATAGTCGATGTTGGCCGCCCGGCTGCGCAGGCGGGCCTCCGCCCGCCGGCGGGCTTCCCACGCGCGCAGCACGTCGATCTCTTCCGCCAGCTCGGCCGTGTCGGCCAACACCGTCACCTTGTTGTTGGTGACCTCCACGAAGCCGCCGCTGACCGCCACGCGCTCCTTTTCCCCGTGGGCCGGGCCGTAGCGCAACACGCCCGCGGTCAGGCCGGCCACCAGCGGCGCATGGTTGGCCATGATGCCCAAATAGCCTTCTACCGCCGGCACGATGATGGACTCGGCCTGGGTGCGCAGCACCTGCCGGTACGGCGTGACCACTTCCAGTTCCAGCATGTCGCCCGCTTCCCCCTCGTCGCCTGGGGCGCCCGGCGGTACCGCCCGCCGGGTGCCCCCGGGCCGCCGGCGCGCGTTATGCGGCCTGCTCCTTCATCAAGCGGCGGCCCTTCTCGACGGCCTCGTCGATGGTGCCCACCATGTAGAAGGCGGCCTCCGGCAAGTCGTCGTACTTGCCCTCGAGGATGCCCTTGAAGCCCCGCACCGTCTCCTGCACGGGCACGTACTTGCCCGGCTGGCCGGTGAACGCCTCCGCCACGAACATGGGCTGGGACAGGAAGCGCTCGATCTTGCGGGCCCGGGCCACCAGCAGCTTGTCGTCGTCGGACAGCTCGTCCATGCCCAGGATGGCGATGATGTCCTGCAGTTCCTTGTAGCGCTGCAACACCTGCTGCACGCCGCG
>DATCKT010000249.1:0-2264 GCA_036562195.1 Limnochordales bacterium | reverse complement strand
GGTGTGCATCCCGCCCGAACGTCTTGACCCTGATCGATCGTCCAATATATTCGCCCGACCGCGAATGCTTCCTTTTCAGTTAACGATTCAGGTCACGATCGGTCTCCGATACCGCCGCTCCCCATTCCCGCAAGCAGCATCGCCCCGGGGCGGCGGCCGCCGACGCCCGCCGCGCCACGGCGGCCGATCCGCACCGATACTTAGTTCATGTAACCAGCGCCGGCTTAGCGCCGGATAGTTGTCAGGATCTCTGTAAAGGTTTTCTGCTTGCCAGCAACCAACTGTTCCTGTCATGAGCCAACGCCATCGACACGTGGACCGGATGGCCGAGATCATCCTGCAGCGGCCGTCTGTCACCGCCCGGCAGCTGGCGCAGGCGATGGGGTTCGCCCAAGAGCGCAGCGTGTATTATTGGCTGCGCAAGGCCGGCTTCGCCGGGCTGAAGGCTTTCCGCACCGCCGTGTTGACCGGCAGCTACGCCGTCGCCGCGCCGACGGCAGCCAGCCACCGCCTGCGAGCGCCCCGGGTGGCCGAGGTGCCGCTGGTGCCGGCCCAAACGCCCACAGTCGCAGCGCCGTCCGGTTACGTGGTCACGACTCAGCCTGTCGGCCACGGCGCGTTCGCGCTGACCATCGATTCCGATGAGTACCGCCCCTTGGTGGAGCGCAACGACGTCCTCCTGATTGATCCGGATCAGGAACCGGCCGACGGCGACCTGGTGCTGGTGCAAGCGGGCTCGGGCCTGCCCGTCCTCTGCCGCATGTACCCGCGCTCGCGCCCCCGGTTCGTACATCCGATCACCGGCCGGCCCCTGGCCGGGACCTACGGGCGCTACGACGATGCTACCGTCCTGGGCAGGGTCGTCGGCTTGCAGCGGACCTTTTAGCCGCTGGCCGGCGCCGGCTGAACGGCCCTGGGCACGGCCCTCATTGGCCTGCCTGCGGCGGGCCAGCGCCGTCGTCTCCCGGCGGCCGCCCGCCGGGCGGGGATGAGCCCACCCCATCCCGACCGTCGGTCCCCTCGGTCCGCTCCCGTTGGGCGGTAAGTTCCGGGGTTGGCCCTTCGTGGATGAGGTTGCCCACCTCCCCTTCGGCCTCTGCCGCGAGCAGCGCCACAAACTGGGGATCCGCCAGCCGCACGAGCGCCTGGGCCGCAGCCGCCTGCTCCGCCGCCTTCTTGCTGCCTCCCTGGCCGACGCCCAGTTGCTGCCCCCGCCAGTAGACCGCGACCCGGAAGGTGCGGGCATGGGGGGGACCCTCCTCCGTCAACAGCCGGTAGCGGGGCGGGTCCATCCCGATGGTGTGCAGCCGCTCCTGCAGCTGGGTTTTGGCGTCCACACCGGGCAGCAGGCCTGCGGCCATGCTTGCGAAGGCGTCGGCCAGCCCGCGCAGGACGAAATCCCTGGCCGCGGGCAGCCCGTGAGCCACGAACACGGCTCCGGCCACGGCCTCAAACAAGTCGCTGAGGGTCGATTCCTGCTCCCGGCCGCCCCCCAGCTCGTGGCCCCGGCCTGTGCGCAGCCACCGCCCCAGGCCCAGGGCCCGGGCCGCCTCAGCCAGCGCCCGGCTGTTGACCGTGGCGATCCGCAGCCGGGTCAGGTCGCCTTCGGGCAGGTGAGGAAAGCGCTTCCACAGCTCATGAGCGACCACCAGCCCGACGACGGCGTCGCCGAGAAACTCGAGCCGCTGGTTGTGGGGCGGCCGCGGCTCTGGCTGTTCATGGGCAAAGGACGGGTGGGTGAAGGCTTCCAGGAAGAGGTCGACCGGGTCCGGCGGCACGCCCAGCACCGCCTCCAACCCGGCCGACCAAGCTTTGTCCGCTGCAGGGTCGTGTGTCTTCGGCCCGTGCACGGCCCGGGGCCCCCCCGCCGGCCTCAGCGCAGCTTGCGCAGCACGAGCACGGCGTTGTGGCCGCCGAAGCCGAAGGAGTTGGACACAGCCACGTCCACCCGCGCCGGGCGGGCGGCGTTCGGCACGTAGTCCAGGTCGCAGTCGGGATCGGGCACCTCGTAATTGATGGTGGGAGGAATCAGTCCGCGCTCCATGGCCAGCAGGCAGACGATGGCCTCCACCGCGCCCGCTGCGCCCAATAAGTGCCCGGTCATCGACTTGGTGGAGCTGACTGGCACCCGGTAGGCTGCCTCGCCCAGGGCCCGTTTGATGGCCAGCGTTTCAAAGTAGTCGTTGTACTCCGTCGACGTCCCGTGCGCGTTGATGTAATCCACCTCATCGGGCGTGACGCCCGCATCCTCCAGCGCCTTGCGC
>DATCKT010000245.1:0-11147 GCA_036562195.1 Limnochordales bacterium | reverse complement strand
CTCTCCGGCACCGCCCTGGGACGCCGATCCCGCTCCGGCACCGCCGCGGGCCGCCCCGTCACCGGGCTCACCTTTGCCGAAGTAATCCCGCAGCGCCGTGCGGAAGGACTCGCGTGCCTGCGCCAGGGAAACGCGGTCCTGCGGGCGCCGGGGCCCGGAAACGCTGGGCTCCACCGTCCCCATGTCGAGCTCCAGCACGTGGCTGAATTCCGGCTCCGGGGCCTGGTCGGTGCGGAACAACCCCTGTTCCTTGAGATACCGCTCCACCAGCTCTACGAGCTCAGGATCGCGGCCTGTGAAGCGCAAGTAGGCCAGGGTTTCGGCATCCACGGGGAAGAAGGCGCAGGTGGCGCCGTATTCGGGCGCCATGTTGGCGATGGTGGCCCGGTCCGCCAGCGGGAGCCGGCTGAGCCCTTCGCCGCAGAACTCCACGAACTTGCCCACCACCCCGTGGCGGCGCAGGAGCTGGGTGATGGTGAGCACGAGGTCAGTGGCCGTGGCGCCTTCGGGCAGCGCCCCGGTCAGCCGGACGCCCACCACCTCCGGGATGAGCATGTAGCAGGGCTGGCCCAGCATCACGGCCTCGGCCTCAATGCCGCCGACCCCCCAACCCAGCACTCCCAAGCCGTTGATCATCGGGGTGTGGGAGTCGGTGCCCAACACGCTATCCGGAAACACCACCAGCTCCCCGTTGACTTGCCGCTGCTGGACCACGGTGGCCAGGTATTCCAGGTTGACCTGATGCATGATCCCGGCGCCCGGCGGCACGACGCGAAAGTTGGCGCTGTTGGCGGGCCCGCCCCTGGTGAGCAGGGGCGGGCCCCTGACCGGTCCGGGGGCGGGAGCCGGCCGGTCCGGATTCATCGCGACGCGTGGCTGGCGTTGGGCGTGCTGGCGCTGGCGGGGGTCCTGTTCTACGGCGCCTTCCAGATCCGGGTATTGCCCAGTTACGCCCATATCGGGCCGCGGTTTTTCCCGCTTCTCGTGGCCACGGGTGCAGCCGCGTGCGGCTTCATCCTGCTCGTGCAGGCGCTTCTGAAAAGCGGCCGCTCCGCTGATGAGTCCGCCGACACGGCGGAGGCCGCATCTCCCCTGGACTGGCCGGCGATGCTGATGACCGTTGCCGCCCTGGTGATTCAAGTTTTCCTCTTCGAGCGAGCGGGTTTCATCATCGCCTCGGGGATCATGTTTACGGGGGTCGCGGCGGCCTTCGGCAGCCGCCAGCACGTCCGCAACGCGCTGATCGGCCTGGTGCTGTCCTTTGTCGCCTACTGGGCTTTCACCCGCTGGCTGGGACTGCACTTGCCCGCGGGCATCCTCAGGCCCATCTTGATGCGGCTGGGGGGCGCGTGACGTGGAAACCCTGAGTCTGTTGCTGGACGGTTTCTCCATCGCGCTTACCTGGCAAAACCTGCTTTGGGCCTTGGTGGGCGTCACGCTAGGCACCCTGGTGGGCATTTTGCCCGGCATCGGGCCGGCTCTGACGGTGGCCTTGCTGCTGCCCTTCACGTTCGGCAAGGACCCCATCGGCTCGTTCATCATGTTCGCCGGGATCTACTACGGCGGCATGTACGGGGGGTCCACCACCGCCATCCTGCTGAACACGCCCGGCGAAAGCGCGTCCATCATCACGGCGCTGGAGGGCAACATCATGGCCCGGAAGGGCCGGGGCGGGGCGGCGCTGGCCACGGCGGCCATCGGCTCCTTCGTGGCCGGGACGCTGGCTACGATCGGGCTGACGTTTCTGGCTCCGGCTCTGGTGACGTTCGCCTTGCGCTTCGGGCCGGCCGACTACTTCGCGTTGATGGTCGTGGCCTTCACCACGGTCACGGCGCTGTTGGGCTCGTCGCCGGTGCGTGGCCTGACCAGCCTCTTCTTCGGCATGGCGCTGGGGCTGGTGGGCATCGACCTGCAGACGGGCCAGGCCCGCTACACCTTCGGCATGCTGGAGATGCTGGACGGCGTCGACATTGTGATCGTAGCCGTCGGCCTGTTCGCGGTGGGCGAAACCCTGTATGCCGTGTCGCGCTACCGCTTCGAAAACCAGGAGGTCATCCCTGTCCAAGGGTCGTTGTGGATGACGCGGGAAGACTGGCGCCGCTCCTGGGGCGCCTGGCTGCGCGGCGCCCTGCTTGGGTTTCCCATGGGTGCGCTGCCCGCAGGCGGTTCAGAAATTCCCACGTTCCTCAGCTATTCGCTGGAGAAGCGCCTGAGCCGGCACAAGGAAGAGTTCGGGCACGGCGCCATCGAGGGCGTCGCGGGGCCGGAGGCGGCCAACAACGCGGCCGCGGCCGGGGTGCTGGTCCCCCTGCTGACGCTGGGCCTGCCCACCTCCGCCACCGCCGCCATCATGCTGGCGGCCTTCCAGCAGTTTGGGCTGCAGCCCGGCCCGCTTTTGTTCCAAAACCGCCCCGACCTGGTGTGGGGCCTGATCGCCAGCTTGTATATCGGCAACGCGATGCTGCTGGTGCTCAACTTACCCCTCGTGGGTCTGTGGGTGCGCCTGCTGACCATCCCGCCGCCGCTCTTGTACGCGGGGATCCTGGTTTTCGCGATGCTGGGGACCTACAGCCTCAACAACTCGCTGGTGGACCTTGCGACGCTGGTGGTCGTGGGTGTCGTGGGCTTTCTCATGCGCCACTACGACATCCCGGTGGGGCCGGCCGTCATCGGCCTCATCCTGGGGCCCCTGGCCGAAGAGCAGCTACGGCGGGCGCTCTCCATCAGCCAGGGGGACTACAGCGTCTTCATGACCCGTCCGATTTCGGCCACGCTGCTGGCCATCGCGTTCGTGGCACTGGTTGGCCCTGTCGTGCTCCGCTTCATCAACCGCCGGCGCCAGCGGGCAAGCAAGGCGGCGGCCTGACGGGCGGAAGCGCCGGAGCTTTTGCCGGGTGGAGCCGCCGGCGCGTTGGCCCGGGCTCGGGGTATGGATCAAACGGCACAGCCAAAGGGCCTGCTCCCTGCCCTTCCGGGCGGGGGCGGGCCCTTTTTCACGGGTCGTTGGGCATGGCCGTGCCTCTCCGACGAGGAAAACCCCGCGACAGTTGCGAAGTGCGAGGCGGAAGCCTTCCCTGCCCGGGAGCTGCGCTTTCCCGGAAGACAACCTGAGGGGGGACGGCGGGATGGCCGCTGCATGGGGTCGACTTGCTGTGGTCGTGACCTTCGGGGTCCTGGGCGTGTTTGCCATGTTCGTCATCAACCAGACGGCCCAATTGGTGGCGCTGGCCGACCGCATCTCGCCCGTCCTCGGCCGCATCGTCTTGTGGACGCTTTTGGCCGCGTACGCGGGCGCCGCGCTGTACATCGGTTTCCAGTACGCGAGGCTGCCCAAGCCCCTGCGCCCGCCCGCGAGCAAGAACAGTCCCGACTATCCTCGCTACCTGGCCGCGCTGCAGGAACGGCTGCGCCGCAACCCCGCCGTGCAGGGTATGCCGCTGGAAACCGAAGCCGACCTCGCGGCCGCCATGGAAGTCTTGGGGCGCAAAGCCGACGAGATCACCCGGTCCACGGCGCTGCAGGTGTTTCTCATGACGGCGGTGTCGCAAAACGGCAGCCTGGACGCGCTGGCGGTGCTGGCCGCCCACTCCCGCATGGTGTGGCAGATCGCCCACATCTACCACCAGCGGCCGACGGTGCGCGAGCTTGTGTCGCTGTACGCCAACGTCGCCGTGGCGGCCCTGCTGTCGCGGCAGCTGGAGGAGATGGACCTGTCGGACACCTTGCGCCCGATGCTGTCCTCGGTGCTCACGTCCGCCATCGGCATGGTGCCCGGCCTCGAGGCCGCGGCCGTCGTCCTGGTGCAGTCGCTTTTGTCGGGCAGCGCCAACGCGTACGCGACGCTGCGGGTCGGCGTCATCGCCAAGCGCTACTGCGGCAGCTTGACCATGCCCGCCGCGAACGCCCTGCGACGGGCGGCCTTCGCCGAGGCCATGAAGATGATCCCGTCGGTCGTCCAAGAGGGGGCCAAGGCCGTCACGGGGATCATCACGGAGGCCGCGGGCAAGGCGGTGATGGATTCGGTCAAGCGGATCGGCACCTCCGTGAAGGACACGGCCGCTCGGGGCGTCCAGCAAATCACCCACGGCGTCCAGCAAATCAGCCACGGTGTGGAGGAGGTGGCGGCCGCCGGCAGGGACACTGTGCGCCGCGTCTGGGACCGGCTCCCGTTCCGGCGCAAGCCGGCGCCCGCCAAAGGCGACGATGCGGCGCCCTCCTGACCCCGCAGACACCTGCATCCGCCCGGCCTCCACCGCCGGAGGCAAGAGAGCGCCCATGGAACTGCTCGCCGTCGCCAAACCCGGCTACACGTCCCTGAGCCCGGATCGGGACACGGTCGCCTCCTTCGACCGGGAAGGGCGGCTCTACGCGTACTTCAAGGCGGGCGTCACGTACCGCCGCTCCCTGGCGTCAGGGGTGGAAGCCCGCTGGAAGCCGGGCCCCGACGGTGCGCCGGCCGGGCCCGGGCAGCGCCAACGACGGCGGCTGTCACCGGCGGAGGCCCGGGAGCTCTTCCGAGAAGTTTACGCCATGGCGGCCGCCTGCCTGCCCTATGCCCGGGGACCGGTGCGGGAGCGGCTGGAGGAGGAGATCCTCCGCTGGACGCCGGAAAGCTTGCTGGCCGAGGCGGAGCGGTTCGCCCAAGTGTACAAGCCCATCTCCATCCTGCCGCCGGACCACTACCTCAGCATTGTCCTGCAGGCCACGGAAGGGTGCACATGGAACCGCTGCACCTTCTGCAGTTTCTACCAGGACCGCCCCTTTCGGGCCAAGTCCACGCAGGAGTTTGCGGAACACGTGGCCGCGGTCCGGCGGTTTCTTGGCCGCGGCGTGCGCATGCGCAAAGGCGTCTTCCTCGCGGACGGCAACGCCCTCGCCCTCTCCTATGCCCGCCTGGAGCCCATGTTCCAACTGGCCCGGGAGGCGTTCCCAAACCAGCGAATCTACAGCTTCGTGGACCTTTACACCGGCGAGCGGCGGCCGGTGGCCGAATGGCGGCGCCTGGCCGAGCTGGGCCTGCACCGGGTGTACATCGGCATGGAAACCGGCCTGGACGAGCTGCTGCAGTTCCTGAACAAGCCCGGGTCTCAAGACGAGCTCGTCGCGTTCGTGGCGGACCTCAAGCAGGCGGGGTTGGACGTCGGGCTCATCGTGATGGTGGGGGTGGGCGGCGCCCAGTACCGGGAAGCTCATGCCCAGGCGACGCTGGCGGCCATCGCGCGCCTGCCCCTGGGGGCGGGCGACCTGGTCTACCTGTCGCCGTTCATCGAATACCCGGGATCGGTGTACAGCTTCCGCCGGCAGGCGGCCGGCTTGACGCCCCTCAGCCCCGAGGAGACCGAGGTGGAGCTGCGCCGCCTGGCCGAAAAGCTGCGGGCCGGCGGCGTGCGGGCGGCCCGCTACGATATCCGGGAGTTCATCTATTGACCAGGCGCACGAGCCCGCTTCAGTCGGGCGGAGCGACGACGAGCCGCTGGCCGATGGGCTCAAAGACGCCGCGCAAGAACTGCGTAACGTGGTCCACCGGCACGCTGTAACTGACGAGCAGCGCGAGGGTCAGTCCCAGCACCCACAAGACCGCGAAGGCGGCCAGCTCCGGCCAGTGCCGGCCCCGCACCAGGCCCGGCAGGTCCGGAACCCATATGGCCAGAAACACGAGGATCAACACCCACGTCATCGACTCGCGGTCCCTCCTCACCGCCCGATGGCGCTGAAGTCTCCTTCGGGCCCGCCCAGATGGCGTCGGCGACTGGCGCCGGCTTGGGTGCGCCCGCTCTGAGCGCAGGCGCGGCCGGCGCAAGTCCGGCTCCCGTCCACCCCTACTTGCGCAGCTGCTCCTCCCGGTAGATCGAGGGGTTGCCCGTCAGCCCGGTGCGGCGGACCTTGACCTCCGCTGTGATCTCAACCGGAAGCTGGCGAAAGTGCGCGTGCCAGTCGCGGCGCAGCTCTTTCCACAGCTGCGGGTGGTTCCTGCGGATCAGCGCCCCGAAGCCAAAAATGTCCGCGTTCAGCTCCTCTTGCGCCAGGCGCAGCATGGCCCGCATGCGCTCCTCGATGCTCACGGCCAGCGCCCTCTCCAGGGGCGGGATGACGTCCGGATCGGTCAGGTCCAGACCCGCCTGGTTGGTGATGATGTCGTCGATGGCGTGGGCAAACACCTCGACGCGCACCTGGCCGTCCCGCACCTCGGTGTGGGAGTGGACGCGGGCCCGCAGCACCTGGGGCGTGATTTGGTTGGGCTCCCGCAGCCCGCCGCCGAGGCCTGCCGGGCCCATCTCCGGCGGCGCATCCCGCCGGATGAGCCGCTCCTCGGGCGACAACGGCGACTCCCGCAAGGGGGGCGACGGCGGCCCGTCTTCGGGCGGCCATTGGATGGTGGCGGCCGCAAAGGGCGCTTCGTCCACCAGCCACGCCAGCCCCCGGGCCAGGTCCAGGGGGGCAAACCCCACCAATCGGTCGCCCCGGAAGATGCCCACACCCGTCAGCTCGAACTCCTGCGCCCGCACCCCCGCCTCCAATTCGGTTTCGATGCGCTCGGTCAGGCCCACGGCGGGCACAAAAGGATCCATCCCCTCGGAAGCCAGGGCGATGCTCACTTCCCGGATGCTCCGCAGGGGCACGATCCGCTGGTTGAGGACGTTGGAGAGGGCCGATACAGGCAGCCGCCCCAGACGCGGCGCGGCCCTCAAGAGCGTCGAAGCTTGGCCCCGGGTGACGATGACGTCGGCGGAAACCCGCAGCTCCCGCATGCGGGTGAGGCTGTCGAACACGGGGCCGATGCCGGCCCGGGCCAGCTCTTCTCCCAGCAGCACGACGCGGATGTGGGAGGTGAAGAGCCGCCGGGGCACCTTGGCCTGCAGCAGGCTGAGAGCATCCGGCAGCGTTTCGCCCGTGGCTTCCATGACGTAGAACGGGTCTTTCAGACCGGCTCCGGCGCCCACGCCGCCGGGATTGGTCAACTCCGACGGGATCAGAAACTGCAGCGACACCCTGAGGCGGCCGTCCTCGGTGCGGTCGATGGCCATCAGGTCAGCGATGGCCAGTTCGTTGAGCTCAATCCGGTCGTAGCAGCCGCTCGCGCCCAGAAGCATCCCGCAGCCCAAGAGAAGGGCCAGCCACCGCTCAAGCCTCGTCACCGGTGTCGGCCCCCTTCTCACTCCCTGCCCATAAGCCGCCTTCACCGGCCTGCAAGCCGCCCACGCTGGCGCTTCCCGCTGGCTCCCCCGTCCGCGTGGCTCTTGCGCCTGCCCGCTGGCCGCCCAGGCCGGTGCGCCCCCCTCCTCCGCCCGAGCCTGGGCCATCGCCAGCGCTGCGCCCGTCGCTCGCGCCCGTCCGCCCCAGCGCGCCCGCGTCCTTCAGCCCCCGCGCGGCTGCCACCATGAGCACCAGCGCCGGCAACGCCAAATGAAACACCTGCGTGTAGGGGGGCCAGAAGTAGGCCAGCATGCGGCCGTGCTCCACCACGTTGTTAAGGTGCCCGATGGCGTAGGCGGTCATCAGCGCGGCCATGGGAAACACCAGCGGCCGCCAGTGGCGCAGGCCCAGGGTGTAGGCGAAGGTGACCACGGCTGCGTACAGGTGCACCGCCATCTTGAGGCAGCTGCCGCCGACCCAGAAACCGAGGACCAGCGGGTCGATGCGGGCCAGCACCGCGCCGAAGCTCGCGACCCGGGCCACCTTGAAGAAGGGCCACACGAAGCTGGCGGTGATGGGGCCAAACACGCTCAGGGACACGAAGCTCACCAGCGTAAGCGTGGCCACGATGACGATCAGGGCCGCATAGCTGGCCTTGACGGCCGACCGCAGCCCGTTGACCGAAGGCAACAGCACCAGTAGCAGCACAAACTGGCCGGTAAACGCCTGGGTGATGAACCCCGACGCCAGCACTGGGCCCCAGCCGTTTTCCAGCACCGGTTTCACCAGGCTCGCGTCCATGCTGGAGTAGGCCAGCCCGACGATGGCCAAGACGAGGACGAAAGCCACGGGCGTAAAAAGCTCCCCCAGCCGCGCCAGGATCTCCGGCCCATGGCGCACCGCCACCGCCGCGGCGAAGCCGCCCAGCCCCGCCACCAGCACCACAGGGGTGCGGGGGTGCGCGGCCGCCACGAGAAAGTCGGCGAATTGTCGGGTGATGACGGCGTCCAGGTGAAAGAAGTACCAGAAGAGCAGGAGGCCGCACAGCTTCCCCGGCAGCCAGCCCAGCACGCGGGGTGCGTATTCGGCAAAGGTCTGCTCCGGAAACCGGGCAGCCAACCGGTCACACAGCCAAATGGTCAACGCCGAAAGGGGCAAAGCCACTAGGGGAGCCATCCACGCATCCTGACGGGCAAAGGTGGCGGTGGTGGACGGAAGGCCCAGCACCGCCGCGGACCCAATGCCCGGAATCAGGAGCATGGCCAGCTGCCACGGATTCATCCTAGCCTTGGTCGTGTGCACGCACCGCTCCCTCCCCCTGCCCGCCGGGAGCCCTCTGCTGAAACCCCCGGGTACCGGTTTCTCCCGGCTGAAGCCCCCCAACCGGGAACTCCCGGCGGCGATGGGTGGGCGCCCGGACCGGCAGGGGCCGGCGCCGCATGAGCCAGCGGGGCAGGCGGACGAAGGTGTCGCCCAGCTCCTTCCAGTTCATGGGACTGACGGGCGCCAGGTAAGGCTGGCCAAAGGACCGTAGGGAAATCAAATGCAGGATGAGCAGCATGAGGCCGATGGAGATGCCCAAAAGGCCCAGGCTTCCCGCCAGCAGCAAGATGAAGAAGCGGGCGATGCGAAACCCGATCCCCACGTTAAAGTGGGGGATCACGAAGGACGAAATCCCCGTGAAGGCCACGATGATGACCACGGGCGCCGATACGATCTGGGCCGAGACGGCCGCCTCGCCGATGACGATGGCGCCCACGATGCCGATGGTCTGGCCGATGGGCCGGGGCAGCCGCACCCCCGCTTCCCGCAACGCCTCGAAGGTGATCTCCATAAACAGCACTTCGGTGAAGGAGGAAAAGGGCACCGCCTCCCGGGCCGCGGCGATGCTGATCAGCATGGTGGACGGCAGCATCTCCGGATGAAAGGTGGTTGCGGCCACGTAGATGGAAGGCAAGAGCACCACCAGGGCCACCAGCGCGTAGCGCAGCAGGCGCACCAGGGTCGCGCCGTCCCAGCGCTGGTAGTAGTCTTCGGCAGAGCTCATGAGGGCCCAGAGGCTGGTGGGAACGATGAGGGCGAAGGGGGACCCGTCGGCCAGGATGGCCACGCGGCCTTCCAGAAGATTGGCCACCACCTTGTCGGGCCGCTCGGTGTTGAGCACTTGGGGGAACACCGTATAGGGCGTATCCTCGATGAACTCCTCGATGTTGCTGGTGTCGATGATGCCGTCCACGTCGATGGCGGAAAGCCGGCGCCGCACTTCCTGCACCAGCTCATCGGAGGCGAGGCCGTGGATGTAGGCGACGATCAACTCCGTATGGGTCCAGCGGCCCAGCACGATGCGTTCGAACCGCAAGAGGGGCGAACCGATCCGGCGCCGGATGAGGGACATGTTGGTCCGCAGGCTGTCCACAAACCCCTCCCGGGGCCCCCGGACCACCGGTTCGCCCAAGGGCTCCTCCACGTTGCGGGTGTCATAGCCCACGAGATCGATGACGATGGCCTCCGCGAGCCCCTCCACCAGCAGGGCTGGCTTGCCCCGGCACAGCGCCGTCAGGACCTTCTGCGCGTCGCTGTGGGTTTCCAGACCGGCGGTGTTGACCATGCGGGTGCGGATCCATCCGGCCAGCTGTTTGGGGTCGGTGGGCAACTTGACTCCCGGCGGGACCGCGTCGTAGGTGAGCGGCTTGATCACCTGGCTGGCGACAAGATCGGCCTGGGAGATGGTGTCAAAGAACACCACGGCCGCCCGCGTGCCCGCTGCCGCCCCGGCCGCCCCCGCGATGACCAGTTCCCGCACCACCAGATCGGGAGCGTCGCCAGCCAGCTGCCGGATAGCGCTCAGGTTGGCCTCCAGATGCTGGCCGATGCGGACCTCGGCCAGCCAGCCGTCCATCCCGGTTCCCTGCGCCCCGGACACCCGTTCTTCCAGCACCCGCTGCACCCAGCGGCTGTCGAGGGATGGGCGCAGGGAATCCGGACGGCGCCGCTTCAACCATGTCAAAAAGGAGCGGAAGAGGTTCGGCACGGGAGCGATTCTCCAGCTGTGGTGGTCTCGGCTCCTGGTAGTGTGCGGCCGGAAGCGGCATCATATACCAGGCCGCCGAGCAGCCATCCACCGCTGGTCAGCCCTGGGCAACGGGCCGTGAAGAGAGCGGGCCGCGCGCGGCTCCCTTACCCGCCTGTCTCCGGCGGGCGCAGGAAGATATGCTGGCTGGCCGTTTGCAGGTCGCGATAGACCCGGTTGATGGGCTCGGTTTCCCAGAGCACCCGCATGCCCATATAGGCGAACACGTCTTGGACCGCTGCGACAGAGGCGGAGACCAGGCGTCGCACGCCTTGGATGATGACTTCCTTTTCGGTCGCGGGAAACTCAGCGCCGGCCTGCACGTGGGACCAAGCCCGTTCCGCCAATAGATAGAACAGACCGCGGTACTCCGCGACCGCGTCGGCTTGCCGCTGCCGCGTGCCCAGCGTCTCCCAGCGCGGCAGTTCGCGCGCCAGTTCGAAAAAGCGGCGCGCCAGGCCGATGCTTACGGACGCGATGGTGGTCACCGCCAAGATTTCGAAAGGAAGCCGGTAGAGGGCAGCGGCCACGGGCTCGGTCACCGCCCACCGCACGTTGCCCACCGTAAACGCCCTCGACTCAGGGACGAAAGCGTCGTTGACCACCATGCTATTGCTGGCGGTGCCTTTAAGCCCGTAGGCGCCCCAGTCCTCGATGATCTGCACCTGGTCTGGTGTAAAGGCGAAGGCCCGGACTACTTCTTGGCCGTCCTCTTCCAAGATGGCGTTGGCGGTGAAGAGGGTGGCATACTGGGCACCGCTGGCATAGCGCCACCGGCCGCTGACCCGGTATCCGCCCGGCACCCGCCGGGCCCGGCCCGCCGGGTAGCCGCTGCCGGCGATGACCGCTTCCCGGGGCGTGAACAACTCCCGCGCGGTTTCCTTGGCGAAGGAAGGCGCGAAGTACCCGCCGGCCGCGCCGATATGAACCAGCCAGCCCAACG
>DATCKT010000234.1:0-5274 GCA_036562195.1 Limnochordales bacterium | reverse complement strand
ATGTAGTGCACGTCGCCCGCCTGGCCCACATCAAAAATGTTGACCACGTTGGGATGGGACAGGCTGGCCGCCGCCTGCGCTTCCTGCATGAACCGCTGCCTGAACTCGGGGTCGCTGGCGAACTGCGGGCGCAGGCACTTGATGGCCACCGGGCGGTGCAGCACCACGTCCAGCGCCCGGTAGACCACGGCCATGCCGCCGTCGCCGATCTTGGCCTGAATCCGGTATCGATTGGCCAGCAGCGTGTCGATCATGGGTTCACCTCGGCCCCTTGGGCCAGTGCCTCCAAAGCCGCCGCCAAGACGGCGGCGCCCACGGGCGCGGCGGCCTGCCCGCCGCTGCCGCCTCCTTCGAGCACGACGGCCACAGCCGCCTCCGGCCGGAACGCGGGCGCGAATCCGATGAACCAGGCGTGGGGTTCCCCATGGGGATTCTCAGCGGTGCCTGTTTTGCCCGCCACCCGCACGCCAGGCAGGGCCGCCCGCCGCGCGGTGCCCTCCTCGACGGCGCGTACCATCCCCTCGGTCACCGCCCGCGCCGCCGCAGCCGAGAACGCCGGCGGCCCCAAAGGCTCGATGCGCGTAAAGCGGACGACGGTACCGTCCGCCGTCCGGACCTCCCGTACAAGGTGGGGTTTCATGGCCACGCCGCCGTGGGCGATGGCCGCCGCGACCACCGCCATCTGCAGGGGCGTCGCCAGCAGGTCGCCTTGCCCAATGCTGGCCTGCGCCAGGTCGCCGTGGGACGCGGCCCCCGGCAGGGGTGAGACCGCCTGTGCCACTTCGATGGGCAGCCGCGTACCAAAGCCCACGCGGCCGGCCACCGCGGCCAATTCCCTCGCCCCCAATTCTAGACCAAGGCGTTCGAAGGGCTCGTTGGAAGATACTGCCAAGGCCCCCTGGAGCGCCTCCAACTCGTCCTGGGAAGGGATCAGACCGGCATTGAAGGCCGCCGCCATCACCAGGACTTTGAACGTAGAGCCCGGCGGGTAAAGCCCCTGCGTGGCCCGGTTGAACAAGGGCGCCGCCTCGGGGCCGCCGTTCAAGAGCACCGGCAAGTCCTCCACGGCAAAGGCCGGGTGGCTGATCATGGCCAGCACCTCTCCCGTCTGCGGCCGGAGGACCACCACGGCGCCGCGCCGGCCGGCCAGAGCCCGTTCGGCCGCCGCCTGCACCCGGGCATCGATGGTGAGCCACACCTCCCGTCCTTGCGGCCGGCGCCGCAAGGGATCCCGCCACCAGTCGGCCAGACCTCGCCGGAGTCCCGCCAGATCCGCGTGCAGCGCGGCTTCGATCCCGGTGAACCCGTAACGGGGATGGGCGTAACCGACCACGTGGATAAGGCTGTCCGGTCCTACCAGCCGCCGCTCCGGTCCACCGCTGCCGGCGTACGTCTGCGCCAGCGCTTCTCCGTGCCGATCCAGGATTCCTCCCCTGGAAACCAGCCGCCCCTGCACCGCGGGCCGCGGGTTGTACGGGTGGGCGCGCAGGTCCGCCCGCGCCAGCTGCCAATAGCCCAACAACGCCAGGATGATCAGCCCCGTGAGGGCCAGCCCGCGACTGATGAGGACCAGCCGGCGGCTGACCGCGTCGTGGACCGGCGGACCCGGTGCGAGCGCAGGCAAGGCGGGTCCGCTCACCCGCAACAGCAGCCCCACGGCGGCCATGTGGGCCACGGCCGCACTGCCGCCGTAACTGACGAAGGGCAGGCCGACGCCGCTCAAGGGCAGCGCGCGCACGAGGCCACCCGCCATCCACACCGCCTGCAAGCCGACGACCAGCCCCAGCCCCGCCGCCAGCAGGCGCCCGGCGCCGCTCGGAGCCTGTCGGGCGATGAAGAACGCCCGGCCCACCAAAAGCGCCGACGCCGCCAACAGCGAGGCGGAGCCCACGAAGCCCAGCTCCTCCCCGACGGCGGCCAAAAGGTAATCGGTGTGCACCGCCGGGATGACCGCCGGCGCGCCGACACCGATGCCCCGCCCCAGCAGGCCCCCCTCGGCCAGCGCGAACAGAGCCTGCAGCGCCTGGTACCCGGCGCCGAACGGCGCGGACCACGGATCGAGCCAGGCCAAAACCCGCGGCGCCAGGTGGGGAAACCAGTGGTTGGCTGCCGCCACGCCGGCCGCTGCCGCGGCGGCGGTGCCCGCCACCACCCGGCGGCGGCCCGTGGCCACGTAGATCATCGCCGCCGCGGTGACCGCCACGAGCAGCGGGTACCCCAGCTCCCGCTGGGTGACCAGCGCGAGGGCCGCCGCCGTGGCCACCGCCAGAATCTTGGGCACACCGGTGGGCGGCGCCAGCCATTGGGCCCAGCACCATACCAGCAGCACCTTGGCGGGCTCCACGGGCTGGAAACGCAACGGCCCCAGGTGCAGCCACGACCGGGCGCCGCCCCCCTCCACCCCCCACACCGCCGTGAGGCCCAGCACCAGCACGGCGCCCGCCGCCACCAGGTCAGGGACCCGAGGCGGCACCCGCAGCGGGTCCACGGCCGTCAGGGCCACCAGCGCCACGCCGCCCGCGGCGAAAAACCGCAGCTGCCGGACGGCCAGCTCGCCGTCGATGCGGGCCAACAACGCCAAGGACACGCCGCTCAAAAGCGCCACCAGCGGCAGTACGACGCTGTCCGCCTGGGGCCGCACCACCGCCACGACGACGTGCAGCGCCAAAAACAGCAGCGCGTACCCCGCGGCCAGCCCCAGCGTCAGCGGCCAGCCACCGTCTTCCGTCCAGCGGGCCAGCGCGATGAGGGCACAGCAAGGCACGAGGGCACCGGCCAGGAGCGACCGTTCAAGGGCACGGGCTTCAATCCGCGCGCGCCACGACCACCGTGACATTGTCGATGCCCCCTCGGGCCAGGGCCAGCTCCACCAGGGCATCGGCCGCCGCCTGCGGCGTGGGCTGCCGCGCCAGCACCCGCACCATGTCGGCCTCATCCACCAAAGCCGTCAGCCCGTCGGTGCACAATAGGAGGCCGTCGCCGGGTTCCAGCGGCAGATCGGTGACGTCCACCTCCAGTTCGCCCCGCACCCCCACCGCCCGCGTTAGGATGTGGCGGTGGGGATGGAAGCGAGCCGCAAGCTCGTCGATTTGGCCGGCTCGCAAGAGCTCTGCGGCCACCGAGTGGTCGGCGGTGACCTGGACCAGCTGTCCCGCCCGCCACAGGTACAGCCGGCTATCGCCCACATGGGCCACATGCACCCGCCCGCCGGTCACCAGGGCCACCGTCAAGGTGGTGCCCATGCCGCTCATGGCGGGGTCTTGGGCGGCCAGTGTCCGGACGCGGCTGTGGGCCTCCTGCACGGCCGCGGCCAGCTCCGCTGACGGGTCGCCCTGCCCGAAGGGGTACTCCCGCAGCACCGCCAAGGCGGTGGCGCTGGCCACCTCGCCCGCCCGGTGCCCGCCCATGCCGTCGGCTACCGCCAGCAGGCCGTCCCGGACCAGGTATCCATCTTCATTGTTCGGGCGTACCTTGCCGACGTGGGTGCTCGCGCCGACTTCCATGGCCTGCTCCCTCCGTGTCCCGCCAGCTCACGACCACCCGCTGAAGAAAACGAACCAATCCGGCCAAGATGACCAAGCGGACGGCCCACACCAACAAGTCCACCGGGGATCACACCAGCCCCCTGCGCCGCAGCTGCCCGCAGGCCGCGTCGATGTCGCTGCCCCGGGACCGGCGGACGGTGGCGGGAATGCCCCGGCTCCGCAGCTCCTCCAGAAACCGCTTCACCACCGCTGGCTCGGGCCGCTCGAACCCGGTTTCCGGCACCGGATTGAACGGAATCAAATTGACATGGCACAAAAGCCCCTGCAGCAGCCCCGCCAGCTGGCGGGCGTCCCCGGGCCCGTCGTTGACGCCCTTGAGCAGCACGTACTCAAAGGTCACCCGCCGGTGCGTGCGCTCGACGTACTCCCGGCATGCGGCCAAGAGCTCCTCGATGGGGTAGCGGCGGTTGATGGGCACCAACCGGTCGCGCGTTTCGTTGTTGGCCGCGTGCAACGACACCGCCAGCCCCACCTGCAGATCCTCACGGGCCAGGTCCCGGATGCGCGGCGCGATGCCCACGGTGGAGATGGTCAGCCGGCGGGCCCCGAGCCCAAACCCCAGCGGGTCGTTGAGCAGCCGCAGCGCCCGCATGACGTTGGCGTAGTTGGCCAGCGGCTCCCCCATGCCCATCATCACCACGTTGGTAACCCGCTGGCCCGACTCCTGCTGGATGGCGGCCAGCTGCCCGACGATCTCGCCGGGCGCGAGGTTGCGGATGAGGCCCATAAGCGCCGTGGCGCAAAAGCGGCAGCCGATGCCGCAGCCGATCTGAGACGACAAGCACGCCGTGCGGCGGGGGCCTTCTGGGATCAACACGGCCTCTACCGTATCGCCGTCGGGCAGGCGCAACAGGTACTTGCGCGTCCCGTCTTGGGAAACCTGCACATGGGCCACCGCGGCCGCGCCCACGTACGCCCGCTGGGCCAGGGTGTGCCGCAGCGCCTTGGGCAGGTTGGTCATGGCCTCGATGTCGGTAACCCCGTGCCGGTACAGCCACTCCATGAGCTGGCGGGCCCGGTAGGCCGGCTCGCCCAACCCCTGGACGAAGGCCGTCAGCTCGGCCAGCCCCATGCCGTACAGGTTCACCCGCGGCTCCGTTGCTGTCATCGTTTCTATGCCCATGGACCCACCCCGCAACACTGTGCTCATTCTGCATCGACAAGCCGCTCCCTGCGCAGACTAGCACGGGAGGCGGCGCCCGTGGCCAAGCAGGCCCGCACGTACTTCCTTACCGCGTACGTGGAGTATCTCCTGGATCAGGGAATCCGGTCCGAGGAAACGTACCTGGGCGACGCCAGCCGCTACCTGCGCTTCCTTTTGGCTCGCGCCGGTCCCGCCGACGTGGAGGCCTTCATCGCCTCCGCCCGCTCGCCCGCGTACCGTGCCCGCCTGCGCAAGACGCTGAGAAAATTCTACGCCTTCGCCCGGGAACGGCTGGGCGTGCCCGCCGACCCATGGGCCGCGCTGGAGCCTCCCGCTCACCCCGCCGACGTCGGGAAACCGGATCGGGACCGTGGTCCCGCGGCCGGCGTGCAGAGCCCGTCGGGACCGGTTTCTGCTCGTTGACACGGCCATGGCCGTCCGGTATACTTAACGTTGCGGCTGGCGCAGGCCGGCGGGGTGTAGCTCAGCTTGGTCAGAGCGCACGGTTCGGGACCGTGAGGTCGCTGGTTCAAATCCAGTCACCCCGACCAGCGCATCACCGGGGCGGCCATCACCGTTCGGGCT
>DATCKT010000242.1:0-9985 GCA_036562195.1 Limnochordales bacterium | reverse complement strand
GGTTTAGGCTTTCCGGCGCTCGTGCAGGACGGCGGCCAGCTTGGCGGAGATCATGTCGATGGCCACCTCGTTGAAGCCGCCTTCGGGGATAATGATGTCGGCGTAGCGCTTGGACGGTTCCACGAACTCCAGGTGCATGGGTCGCACGGACTCGAGATACTGACAGATGACCGAGTCCAGCGTGCGGCCGCGCTCGCGGATATCCCGCTCCAGGCGGCGCAGGACCCGAACGTCGGCGTCGCAGTCGACAAAGAGCTTGATGTCCAGGCGTTTCCGGATCTCCGGCTCCCACAGGATCATCAGGCCTTCGACGACGACGATGTCCTTGGGCTCCACGAGGATCGTCTGCGGATCGCGGGTGTGGAGCTTGTAGTTGTAGACCGGTTTCTGGATGGGCTGCCCCGCGGCCAGCATGTCCAGGTGCTGCACCAGCAGTGCCGTGTCAAACGCCGAGGGATGGTCGTAGTTGGTCTTGAGGCGCTCTTCGAAGGGCAAGTGGCTTTGGTCTTTGTAGTATGAATCTTGTTCGATGACGGCCACCGTCGCCTCGGGGACGCGGCTCACGATGGCGCGCGTCACAGTGGTTTTGCCGGAGCCCGTACCGCCGGCAATGCCGATAAAGATGGGCCGCATGTATCGATCCCGCTCCGCTCCTCGTGTGCCACCGCAGACAGCATACCAGAAACCGGGCAGCCCGCGAAAGCCCATCGCGAATCGCCGCAGGGCGCAGGCGCCGGCGGCCCCGCGGGCGCTCCCGGCGGATCGGCGGCCGAGGAGGAGTCCCGCTGCGCCGAGCCGAAGCGAGAGCGTGAAGCGGTGGTCGCCCCGGCTCGGCAGCCTGGCCATGGGCCGCCGGCGATTTCCAGGACCGGCTTCGCACCGCAGGAGGTGGTCGGCATGACCGTCCCCGTCGCCGGCGTTGACGCCGTCGAAGCTCCCCACAATCCCGGCATTCCGCTGGATTTGGACTGGTTGGTGGACGTGCGGGTCAACCGCTCGGCGGTGGAACGCCGGGCCGCGACGCTCCCGGCGCGGCGCAGCATCAAGCAGGAATGGCAGGCGGCGTGGCTCTTGCGGGCGGTCCAGCTCATCGATCTGACGACGCTGAACGGGGACGACACCCCCGGGCGGGTGCGGCGCCTGTGCGCGAAGGCCCGGCAGCCAGTGCGCCAGGACATCCTCGACGCTCTGGGCGTCGGGCACCTGCCGCTGCGGGTGGCGGCCGTGTGTACGTGGTCCGTCCTGGTGCCGCCGGCCGTCGAGGCCCTGCGGGGCTCCGGCATCCCCGTGGCGGCCGTCGCCGCCGGTTTCCCGTCGGGCCTCATGCCCTTGGCCCAGCGGGTCGAAGAAGTGCGGGCGGCGGTGGCCGCCGGCGCCGACGAGATCGATATCGTCATCTCCCGCCGGCACGTGCTCACCGGCAACTGGCGAGCGCTCTACGACGAGGTGCAGGCCTTCAAGGAGGCGTGCGGCCGAGCCCACCTCAAGACCATCATCGCCGCGGGCGAGCTGGGCACGCTGCGCAACGTGGCCCGGGCGAGCCTGGTGTGCATGATGGCCGGGGCCGACTTCGTCAAGACGTCCACCGGCAAGGAAACCGTCAACGCCACCCTCCCCGTCGGGCTCGTCATGGTGCGGGCCATGCGGGAGTACATGGAGCGCACGGGGTACCGGGTCGGCTTCAAGCCGGCCGGGGGCATCCGGCAGGCCAAGGACGCGCTCAACTGGATGATCCTCATGAAAGAGGAACTGGGCGACCCGTGGCTCACGCCGGCCCTGTTCCGGCTGGGCGCGAGCGGGCTTTTGACCGACATCGAGCGGCAGCTGGAGCACCACGTCGCCGGCCGCTACTCGGCGGCGCACCGCCACCCGCTGGGCTAGCGCCCGCCCGGCTAGGCCGGTGCAGGACCCGATGGGCTCATGGAAAGCGAGGCGAAGGCCGTGGAGATCAGCCGCATCCTCGAAACCATGGAGTACGGGCCGGCGCCCGAGGCCGACGGGCCGGTGAGGCAATGGCTGGCCCGGCACAAGGACGGCTTCGGCCTCTTTATCAACGGCCAGTGGCGCAAGCCGCCGGAGGCGGCCTCCTTCCCCACCGTGAACCCGGCCACGGGCAAGACCTTGGCCACGGTGGTCCAGGCGCGCCCCCAAGACGTGGACGACGCTGTCGCCGCTGCGCGGGCCGCCTTCCCCGGGTGGGCCGCGCTGCCGGGCCATGTGCGGGCCCGGTTTCTGTACGCCTTGGCGCGGCAAGTGCAGAAGCACGCCCGCTTCCTGGCCGTGCTGGAGACGCTGGACAACGGCAAGCCCATCCGGGAAACCCGCGACATCGACATCCCGCTGGTGGCAAGGCACTTCTACCACCACGCGGGCTGGGCGCAGGTGCTGGCCAGCGAGTTTCCGGGCTACGGACCCGTTGGTGTCGTCGGGCAGATCATCCCCTGGAACTTCCCCCTTCTTATGCTGGCCTGGAAGATCGCCCCGGCGCTGGCCGCCGGCAACACGGTGGTCTTGAAACCGGCCGAATACACGCCCCTCTCGGCGCTGTACTTCGCCGAGCTTTGCCAGGAGGTGGGCCTGCCGCCCGGGGTCGTGAACATCGTCACCGGCGATGGCGCCGTGGGCGAGCTCATCGTCCAGCATCCCGGCGTCGACAAGATCGCCTTCACCGGCTCGACGGAAGTAGGCCGCATCATCCGGGAGCACACGGCCGGCAGCGGCAAAGGGCTGACGCTGGAGCTGGGCGGCAAGTCGCCTTTCATTGTCTTCGACGACGCGGACCTGGACAGCGCCGTGGAGGGCGTAGTGGACGCCATCTGGTTCAACCAGGGCCAGGTGTGCTGCGCGGGGTCGCGCCTGTTGGTGCAGGAAACCATCGAGGAAACGTTCTTGGCCAAGCTGCGCCGGCGCATGGAACGCCTGCGGGTCGGCAACCCCCTGGACAAAGGCATCGACATCGGCGCCATCGTCGCGCCCGTGCAGCTGGCCCGGATTCAGGAGCTGGTGCGCCGCGGCCAGGAGGAAGGCGCGACCGTGTGGCAACCGTCGTGGTCGTGCCCCAAGGACGGTTGGTTCTACCCGCCCACGCTGTTAACCAACGTCTCGCCCGCCTCCACGGTGGCGCAGGTGGAGATCTTCGGCCCCGTGCTGGTCAGCATGAGCTTCCGCACCCCCGCCGAGGCGGTGGAGCTGGCCAACAACACCGTGTACGGCCTGGCGGCCAGCGTCTGGACGGAGAACATCAACCTGGCGCTGGACGTGGCCGCGCAGCTCCGCTGCGGCGTCGTTTGGATCAACGCCGCCAACCTGTTTGACGCCGCGTCCGGCTTCGGCGGCTACAAGGAAAGCGGCTTCGGGCGGGAAGGCGGCCGGGAGGGCATGTGGGAGTACTTACGGCCGCTGTGGCAAACCCGGGCCGCAGGCACGAACGGGACGGCACACGCGGCCGGCGGCGGTTCGCTCTCTACCTCGCCCGGGGCGGTCAACGGCACGGCACGCGAGGCCGGCCATGAGGCGGCCGAAGCCAGCGCTGGAGCCGGCGATGAGGCGGCCGAGGCCAGCGCTAAAGCCGGCCAGGCCAGCACTCAAGCCGGCCAGGCCAGCACTCAAGCCGGCGAGGCCGGCGCCGGTTTCGGAGGATGGGCGGCTTCCGCCATCGACCGCACTCCCAAGCACTACATCGGCGGAAAGCAGGTGCGGCCCGACGCCCCGTACTCGCGCCACATCCTCGGGCCCGACGGCCGCATCGTGGGCGAAGTGGGCGAAGGGAACCGCAAGGACATCCGCAACGCGGTGGAGGCGGCCCACAAGGCGGGCGGCTGGCGGCAGATGTCGGGGCACCAGCGGGCCCAGGTGCTATACTACATCGCCGAGAACCTTGCGGTGCGGCGGGAGGAGTTCGCGGCGCGCCTTGTGGCCATGACCGGCCAGGCCCAGGCCGACGCCCTGCGCGAGGTGGACGCCGCCATCGAGCGCTGGTTCGCGTACGCCGCGTGGGCGGACAAGTACGACGGCATGGTGCACCGCACTCTCCAGCGCCACATCACCTTGGCCATCCCCGAGCCCATCGGCGTCATCGGCATCGGCTGCCCCGACGAATGCCCGCTGCTCGCCTTCGTGTCGCTGGTGGCGCCGGCGGTGGCCATGGGCAACAGCGTCGTGGTCGTGCCGTCGGAGCGCTGGCCCCTCGCGGCCACTGACCTCTACCAGGTGTTTGACACGTCCGACGTGCCCGGCGGCGTGATCAACATCGTTACCGGCGCCCGGGACGCCCTCGTGCGGGTGCTGGCCCAACACGACGACGTGGACGCGGTCTGGTACTTCGGCACCGCGGAGGGCAGCGCCATGGTGGAGCGAGCCTCCACCGGCAACCTGAAGCGCACCTGGGTCAACTACGGCCGGCCCCGGGACTGGTTTGACCCGGAGCAGGGCGCCGGCCACGAGTTCCTGCGGAACGCCACCCACATCAAGAACATCTGGGTGCCCTACGGCGAGTAGGCTCCGGCGCGGCTGCGGCGCACCGGGGGCCGGTCCACTCCCGTGGCGGGAAGTGCGGGTTTCCGCCGCTAGCGGATGACGAAATCGCTCCACCAGCCGGATGGACCCTCGGGAGGCGGGATTTCCTCCACCTGGCGCACCACCGCCCGGCGAGGTCCCTCCTGGAGGTACTCCCGGAGCAGCGCCAGCGTTTCGGGCGCACCCTGGGCCACCACTTCGACGGACCCGTCGGGCAGGTTGCGCACCCAGCCGGCAAGGCCCAGCGCCCGCCCGTGCCGCTGCACGAAGGCCCGGAAGCCCACGCCCTGCACGCGCCCCCTCACCCGCCACGCCCGCCGGGTGAGGTTCGGCCGCCCGGCCTGAGACTGGTCCCGCATTGCTCGTCCTCCTCCCATGCCCTATACTGGAGGACAGTGCCGTCCGGTGCAACGGTTGTCGCCGCTCCGTTGCGATATATGCGCGGGATTCTACTGCTGACGCGAGGGACGGCGGGACGGCGGCTCTTCGCCGGCGCGGCGGCTGTCCGCCGGTCGGCGGGCACGGAGGCAGAGCCATGGCCAAATCCGTGGAAACGCAGTCGCACCAGGGATGGTGGCGGCGGCGCTGGCCGACCATCCGGTCAACGCTGGTCGCCTACATCGGGATCACCGCCGGCGTGACCGCAGTGGCGCTGGGCCTCAACTGGTTTCTGGTGCCCCACCGGCTGGCTGCGGGCGGCGTGAGCGGTCTGGCCGTGGTGGTATACCACCTGTTCGGCATTCCCGTGGGCGCCACCATGCTGGCCATCAATATCCCCTTGTTCGCCCTCGCGGCGCGGGTACTGGGCATCTCCACCGGCGCCCGCAGCATTTTCGGTTTCGTAGCGTTGTCGGTGGTCGTCGACGCCCTGGCCCCGCACCTGGAGCCCCTGACGCAGGACCCGGTGCTGGCGGCCATCTACGGCGGGGTGCTGGTGGGCATCGGCGTCGGGATCACGTACCGGTTCGGCGGCTCAACGGGCGGCACAGCCCTGGGCGCCCGTTTGATCCATCATTATCTGCGCATCGGCACGGGCCGGGCCCTGCTGCTGGCCGACGGCTTCGTCATCCTGGCCGCCGGCATCGCGTTCGGCCCCGAGCTGGCCTTGTACGCCCTCTTGTCGGTGTTTATCACCATTCGGGTCGTGGACCTTCTGGAGGAGGGCACGCCCCACGCCAAGGCGGCCATCATCGTGTCCGACGTGCCCGAGCGCATCAGCCAGCTGGTCCTGCACGAGCTGAACCGGGGCGCCACGGCGCTGCGGGGCCGTGGCCTTTACACCGGCCGCGACCGGGACATCCTGCTGGTCATCGTCTCCCGGGACGAGGTGGGCCGCCTGAAGCAGCTGGTGCGCACCACCGACCCCCACGCCTTCGTGGTCATCTCCGACGTGCACGAGGCGCTGGGCGAAGGCTTCCGGCGCCTGACGTAAGGCGTGGAACCGGGGGGGCAAAAAGGGGCGGGGCCGTCCTCGGCACCCGCCCTGCGTCGTTTCCCCGCCTCGTTATATCCCGTCTCGCCGGCGCCGGCTGCGGCCCGCAGGCCGCCGCGCCCCGCCCGCCACCGCTTACTTGGCCTTCCGCGCCGCCTCCAGGGCCGCCTCGTAGTTGGGGTGGTCGCTCACGACGGGGACGATCTCCTTGTACGTAATCTTGTTGCTGGAGTCCACCACGAACACGGCCCGGGCCAGCAGCCGCCGCTCCTTGATGAGGACGCCGTAGTTGAGGCCGAACGAGGCGTCGCGGTGGTCGGACAAGGTCCGCACCCGCTCGACGCCTTCCGCCGCGCACCAGCGCTTCTGGGCGAAGGGCAGGTCCATGCTGATGACCAAGACCTGGACGTTGCCCAGCTTGCTGGCTTCCTCATTGAAACGCCGCGTTTCCGCGCTGCACACGCCCGTGTCCAGCGACGGGACCGACGCGATCAGACGCACGCCGGAAGTGTCCCGGAAGCGGAACTCGGACAAGTCGTTGGCGATGACGGTGAAATCGGGCGCCTCCTGGCCCACTTCAACGGGGTTGCCGACCAGCTCGACCGGCTTGCCCCCCATCACGACAGTGTTCACTCAGTGTCCCTCCCTGATGGCAATGTTGGTGCCTGGCCGCCGTCGTGCCGCAAGCACCCTCAGTGTTTCCACGGATTACCCGGGATTCCTTCCCCCGGCGCAAGGCCCACGGCATGGTCGCGGACCATTCGATTGGCCTACACGCCGAGCCGTGGCAGGTCCTCGACAACGGCTAGGACGAGGAGCACATCGACGATGGCGAACCCTCGGTCGTTTGTCGTGCACACTCAGCGCTTCGGCTCCTCGGGCGCGGAGCGGCCGCTAAAGGGGGGGCGCCGAAATCTGCGTCTACGCGCACTCACCGTCCATGGGGGGGGCCGACTCGTCGGAAAGGAATCCAAGCGGGGGATGGCGCGGGCGACACGCCGCCCTTCTCGTCGGTGGCGCCGCCCTCAGCGCTGTGGCTGTGGGTGCGGGTCATGCCAGCAAGTTCCTGAGGGCTTCCTCGTCCCATCCCACCACCACCCGCTGCCCGCGCACGGTGATGGGCCGCCGCCACAGCCCCGGCTCTTTGGCCAGCAAAGCGATCCACTCGTCGTCGGACAGCTCGCGGTCCGCCAGCCCCAATTCCTTGAAACGGCGGCTGCGGCGAGAGATGAGATCTTGCACACCGCCGGGCATGAGCTTGGCCAGCTCCCGGATCTCGGCCTCCGTCGGCTTGTCCGTGAAGTACCGGCGTTCCGTTACCTCTGCGCCAAGTTCGTCCAGCAACTGCCGGGCTTTGCGGCACGAGGTACAACTGGGGTAATGGTACAGCGTGACCTTGGCCACGTAGCCCTCCTCCTTACGGTGGTCAACAGCTCATCCGTGACCGATCGCCGTTGGGGGGTCAAGCGCCCCCAGGCGGATGGAACCCGGATACCGTATTCTCCATGAGGCTGCGGTGGGTCCTTCCATTCGGTGCCGTATTCTCCAGCGGTTTCCCACACCCTGGCCACCAGCACGCGGCTCGCTGGCACGCCCTACCGCCCGCCCATGGGCCGTTTCGCGAGCTCCTTCGTACCATCCTCCGCCGGCCAACGGAAACGCGCTGGGCAACATCCCACTGCCAGGAACTCGACGGTCAAAAGAGAAAAATGTGGCAACGCTTGCTTTGCCGGAGTGCAGACCCCAGGATAGCGCGGCACCGTCGCGCGAACGGGTGAAGAGCCATGCAAGGGCTCCCGGCCACGGACACCACCGACGCCCAGCTCATGCGGCGCATCCAAGCGGGTGAGGAAGAGGCCTTGGCGCGCCTTTACGACCGCTACGGCGGCCTGGTCTTCACCCTCGCCCTGCGCATGTGCGGCCGCAGCGACGTGGCCGAAGAAATCGTGCAGGACGTGTTTCTCACCGTCTGGCGACGGGGCGCGACCTGGGATCCCAACCGGGGCAGCGTGCAAGCCTGGCTCATCACCATCGCCCGCAACCGCTGCATCGATCACCTGCGCTCAGCCCAACATCCGCCGCCGGTGCCCCTCCCGGTCGATTGGGCCAGCAACGGGGCAGGCCCCGCCGAGCTGGCCGAACGGGCCGACGCGGTCCGCACCGTCCGGCGGGCGGTGACGCAGTTGCCCGACAAGCTCCGCGAAGCCTTGGAAATCGTGTACTACGGCGGCCTGTCCCACACCCAGGCCGCGGCCAAGCTGGGCATTCCCGCGGGCACCGTCAAGAGCCGCCTGCGGCTGGCCGTGGAGCGGTTGGCTCGGGTACTCCGGAAAGAGGAAGTGGGCCCATGACCCACGATGAGGTTCGTGAACAACTGATCCTGTTGGCCCTCGGGGAGCCGGCCGAAGATTTGTCCACGGTCCTGCACCATGTGGCCCATTGTGCCCCGTGCCGGCAATTCGCGCAGGACGTGGAGATGGTGCTGGCGCGCCTGCCGGAAGCGCTGCCCGTCCAGTCCCCGCCGCCGGCCTTGCGGGAGCGCATCCTGGCCCACCTGAGACCCGCGGCGGACGGCGGCCCGCGCAGGGCTCAACGGAGGTCGGGGCCATCGCCGTGGTGGGCGCGTCTCGCCCTGGCCGCCAGGAAACCCGCCGTCCCGTTGGGCGCCGTGGTCGTGCTGCTCCTGGCCCTCAACGCCGGCCTGCTCTGGGACTCGATGGTGCAGCGCCGGGAGCTGGCCGCCCTCAGCCAACTGTACAACGACGAGGTCAGCTGGCTGCGCACCGCCGAGAACCTGCTGGTGAGCGAAACGCCGCCCGCCGCCCGCGCGCAGCTCGCGCCCCCGGACGAGGCGGGAAGCGGAGCCGACGCCGGCGGCGCCGGGGCCCGCATCGGCCACGCCGCGCTCTACTACGCCTACGAGGATGTGTTCTACCTCATCGTCAAAGCCCGGGGCCTGGACCCCAACACCGCCTACGAGGTGTGGCTGCGGGACAGCGGGGAACCGCAGCTGCTGGGAATCTTTATCTCCTCGGCCGCTGGCGACGGCACCCTCGTCCACCGCGGCCAGGCACCCATGCCCATGTCCGCCAGCCTGGGCGTGCGGGCCGTGGGCTCCAGTGGCCCGGCGCTCACGGGCCTCCTGACGCCGGTGAGCGGTGGCGCGCCTCGCCCGGAGGTGCCGCCGACCCCCGCTTGGTAGCCCGTCGCGCCGCAAGCCGCGGGACGCGGGGAGCTCCCGCCGCCCACGCTGCCGAGGGCATCCCTGCGCCCGCTCCATGGCCGATCAACGGCTCCTTGACGCCACCTGCCAGCGCGCGTGGCGGCCCGGGGCCAACCGCCCGGGGCCGCCACTTTCAGCCGGCACCGCCACGAGGGGGAAATCGGGACGGACTCATGCGGTGCGGCTAAAACTGGGTTCAAGGGCCAGGAACGACTAGTTGGTTACGATAATGGTGTGCTTCATGCTGGGGTGCACGGCGCAGATGTAGTCGTACTGCCCCGCCTGGGTGAACGTGAAGCTGAACGTGCCTCCGTGGTTCAGCCTGGGGCTGTTCAAGGGCCCGCCCGTCACCGTATGGGGCACCGAATCGTGATTGATCCAAGTCACCGTGGTGCCCGCCGCCACGGTCACCGGCTGCCCGTCGCCGTAGACGAACCCCCGGATCTCGATGGTCACCTCTTGCGCGGTCCCGCCCTGCGCCTGCGCCAGCGCCAGGGCCGCCCCCAGCCGCCCTTCGTCGTCGGGCCGCCCGAGGGCCGCGCTCAAGAAGGCCAGCGCCCGCTGCACGTGCTCGCCCGCTTGTGCGAAGTCCTGGGTGCGGGTCGCCGCCTGGGCGGCTTCGTCGGCCCACTGCAGGTACTTCACGGTGTTGTCGGTCCACACCGCCGCCGCACCCGTCGCGCCGCGCCCGGCGTCGCGGGCGTAGTTGATGGCGCCGTAGCCGTCGCCCGGGTTGCCCTTGCTCGCGTCAAAGTTGGGTCCGTTCGCGCCCTCGATAATGTTGATCACGTGGTGGGCGTGGCGATGGCGCAGGT
>DATCKT010000235.1:0-10631 GCA_036562195.1 Limnochordales bacterium | reverse complement strand
GCGAGGTGGTGGGGGCCCGCAGCGACCCTAGCCTTCGTCGGGAGTTGGGCGTCCCCCCCGGCCGGCCGGCGGTGATCCGATCGCGCCATCCCGAACTGGAAACCCGCTCCTTGAAGGAGCTGGTCGATGAGCTCCGTTCCCTGACCGGCGGCGTACCCATCGGCGTCAAGCTGGCCCCGGGGCGCCGGCTGGAAGCGGATCTGGAAGCCGCGCTCGCGGCGGGCGTCGACGTCATCGCGTTGGACGGCGCTCAGGCCGCCACCAAAGGCAGTCCGCCCATCCTGCAGGATGATTTCGGCCTGCCCACGTTGCACGCCCTGGTGCGGGCCGTGGCGTTTCTGGAAGCCAAGGGCGTGCGCGGGCGGGTGAGCCTCATCGTAGGCGGCGGCCTTTACACCCCGGGCGATTTCCTTAAGGTGCTGGCCTTGGGTGCGGACGCCGTCTACATCGGCACCGTGGCGCTGTTCGCCATCTCCCACGGGCAAGTGTTCAAGTCGCTGCCCTGGGAACCTCCGACGCAGTTGGTGTTCTTCGGCGGGCACCAGGAACACGAGTTGGACGTGGACGAAGGCGCCCACCGGCTGGCCAACTACCTGCGGGCGGCGGTGTGGGAGATGGCAGTGGCCGTGCGGGCGCTGGGCAAGACGGCGGTGCGGGACGTGTCCAAGGAGGACCTCATGGCCCTGGACGAGCTCACAGCCCGCATCTGCGGCGTGCCGGTTTCCTACGCCGTTGACGCAGCGCGGCCCGCCCGCCGCCATCGAAAACCCGTTGAGATCCTGTTATCCCGGAAAGGAGAGGATTGAATGCGCGCTGCCCTGTGGATTGCCGTGGTGGCCGTCGTGCTCCTGATTGGAGCGCTGACCTACGGCCGGGCGCTCCTGCGGCCCATGGAACCGGCTTCCGTGCGAGAACTGACGGTGGAAGGGTTCGAGTACGGCTTTGATCCCGGCGAGATCACCCTCAGCCGGGGCGACACCGTGCGCGTGGTGTTCCGCAACGCGGGCACCATCGAGCACGACTTTACCATTCCCGACCTGGACGTGGCCACGCCCGTGGTAAACCCGGGCGAGGAGGCGACGGTGGAGTTCCTCGTCCGGGAGCGGGGCACGTTCCGCTACCTGTGCACCGTGCCGGGTCACAACGAACTGGGTATGAATGGCACGCTGCGGGTGCCGTGAACGGGGAGGAGTGGCGAGGGCCAGGGCGAAACTTCGTCCCGTGTGACCGGGGCCGACGGGCCCGGGCACAGGAGGAGGTCCATCCGGGTGGCCCAGCCCAAAGTGGCCCAGTCCCAGGCCGTGTCCTCCACGGAGCCGGCCATTGTGGTGGAGGGGCTCGTCAAACGCTACGGCGCGGTGACGGCCGTCGACGGCATCAGCTTTACGGTCGCCCGTGGGGAAACCTTCGGCCTCCTCGGTCCTAACGGGGCGGGCAAGACGACCACGCTGGAGATCATCGAAGGCCTGCGCAAGCCCGACCGCGGGCGGGTCTTCGTCGAAGGGATCGACGCCCTCGCGGAGCCTGCGCGGGCGCGCGCCCTTATGGGCGTGCAGCTGCAGGAAGCCGGCCTGTTTGAGCTGTTGACCGTCGCGGAGACGGTGCGCCTGTTCAGCCGGTTTCACCGCCGGCGCGTCGACGAGAAGGCCCTCCTCGAGCGGCTGCAGTTGACGGAAAAGGCCAACGCCCGGGTTGGCACCTTGTCGGGCGGGCAGCGGCAGCGGCTGTCCATTGCCTTGGCCTTGGTCAACGATCCGCAAGTTGTGTTCCTGGATGAGCCGACCACGGGGCTGGATCCCCAGGCCCGGCGCAACTTGTGGGACGTGATCCGTTCCATCCGCGCCGACGGCCGCACCATCGTCCTTACTACCCACTACATGGACGAGGCGGAAGCGCTCTGCGACCGGGTGGCCATCGTCGATCACGGCCACGTGATCGCGCTGGACACCCCTGCGCAGCTGATCCAACGGTACGCCCCGGGCGTCAAGATCCACGTGACGCCGGCGGTCGCGGGCGCGCAGGAACTGGCCGCGCTTGCCGAGGCGTTGCGGCCGCTGCCCGGTGTCACGGCGGTGACGGCTGACGGGCAGGGCGAGGTTCTGCTCTACAGCGTCGCTTTTGAGGAAACCATCGGCGCGCTGGTCCGGCTGGCCAAAGAAGGGGCTGTGCGGTACCAGTCGCTGCGGGTCGAAGCCGGCAACCTGGAGGACGTGTTTCTGCACCTGACCGGCCGGAGGCTCCGGGAATAGGCGCAAAACGGACCGCCGGCGGAGGAGGACGCGGCTTGCGGGCTGCGGTTATGGCCGGATGGTCCGCTGCCGGCGCAGAGCGTCCGGTGGAGGAGGGCGCGGCGTGCTGCAAGGCATTTTGACGGTAGCCGAGATGGCCCTGCGCATCTTCTGGCGGGACAAGCATGCTCTATTTTGGGGCATCGCGTTTCCCTTGATGCTTATGGGCCTGATCGGGACGGTGTTCAGCAACATCGACGACCTCGTCCTCTCCACGTCGGTGGTCGTGCAGGATGGGGGAAACCCGCTGGCCGACGGCATGCTGGCCGCGCTGCGGGAGGTGCGGGCCTTGGAGGTTATCGTGGAGGACGAGGCGACGGCGCTGGCCGCGCTGCGCCGGGGGGATCGCAGTCTCGTGGTGATCCTGCCGGGCGACGATGCCATGCTCGCGGCGGCCCGCTGGCCGCGCGCGCCGCGGCCGGTCCCGGTGCGGGTGTACTACGACGAGGCTCGCATGCAGGTGGCCCAGGCGGGGCTCGCGATCGTGAACGGCATCGTGCAGGAGTTCAACAAACGCTTGACGGGCCGGGACGACGTGCTGGTGGTGAAGTCGTCGGGCGTCGCGGCGGAGCAGGTGTCCATGTTCGACTTCCTGCTGCCGGGCATTTTGGCCATGGGGCTTATGCAAAGCGGTCTGATGGGCGTGTCGGCCGTCATCACGGGCTACCGGGAGCGGCTGTTGCTCAAGCGGGTGCTGGCGACCCCGTTCCCGCCGGCGGCCTTTCTGGCGGGCCTCATCGCCCGCTTCACCCTCACCAACATGATCCAGGGGCTGCTCATCGTCTTAGTCGGGGTGCTGGTGTTCGGCGCCCGGGTGGTGGGCAGCTACGTCCATCTGTTTGCGCTGGTGTTTCTGGGATCGGTGGCCTTTCTGACCATCGGCTTCGCCATTTCGACCGTCTCCCGCACCGCCGAAGCCGCCAACACGCTGGGCAGCGCGGTGTCGTTTCCCATGATGTTCCTGTCGGGCACCTTCTGGCCCCGGGAGCTGATCCCGCAGAGCCTGCAGCCCCTTATCGACGTCTTGCCTCTGACGCCCCTGGTGGAGGCCATGCGGGGCGTGGCCACGCAAGGCGAGTCGCTGGCGGTCCACGCCACAGGGCTGCTCTACTTGGGCGCCTGGACGCTGGCGGCCGCGGTGGTGGCCGTCTGGCGCTTTCGCTGGGAATAAGCTGGCACAAGGCGCAGCCGCCCGCGGCCGGTTGGCCGGCCCGGCGGGGCGCCCCCCGCGCCCCAAGCGTCACGGAGATGATGTCCCATGATTCGAGTCTTGGGCTTGGAGAAAGCGTACCGCGGCCGGCCGGTGGTGCGGGGCGTCAGCTTTGAGGTGCAACCGGGCGAGGTCGTGGGGCTGTTGGGGCCCAACGGCGCGGGCAAGACCACCACGTTGCGCATGCTGGCCACCACGCTGCGGCCGACCCGGGGCACGGCGACGGTGGCGGGCTATGACATCGTGAAAGAACCGCTGGCGGTGCGGGCCCACGTCGGGGTGCTGCCCACCGATCCGGGCCTGTACGGCAGGTTGACCGCCGCGGAGAACCTGCGTTTCTACGGGCACTTGTGCGGCTTGCGGGGGTCTGCGCTGGAGCGCCGCATCGACGAGGTGCTGGAGTGGCTGGGGCTGGCCGGTGCCAAGCACCAGCGCGCCGAAGAGTTCTCCAAGGGCATGAAGCAAAAACTGGCCCTGGCCCGGGCCGTGCTGCATGATCCGCCGGTGCTGATCCTGGATGAGCCCACGGCCGGTTTGGACGTTCTCTCGGCGCGGGCCGTAATTGACTTTATCCGCAGGAGCCGGAACGCCGGGCGCAGCGTCCTGTTCTCCAGCCATTACCTGTTGGAGGCCGACCGGGTGTGCGACCGGGTGGCCATCATCGTCGACGGGCAAATCTGCGCCTACGGCACGCCGGCGGACGTGTGCCGGGAGGCGGGGGCGGCGTCGCTGGAGGATGCGTTCGCGCACTGGATGGAGCGCCGCGGGAACGGGGCGGATCGGCGTGTGGTTTAAGATTCGAGCGGTGTGGCTGCGGGAACTGCTGGACAGCGTGCGGGACAAGCGGACGCTGTACATGATGGTCCTGCTGCCCATCGTGCTCATGCCCCTCTTCATCCTCATCGGTCCGGCGGTCCTCGTGCGCCAGCAGGAAGCGCTGGCGGAGGAGGTGCAGGTGGCGCTGGTGGTGGGGGCGGAAGAGTTCCCGGAGCTCGTGGCCTGGATCGAGGCCACGGGCGCCTTGGCCATCCAGACGGCTCCGCCGGGGTCGGACCCGAAGGCCTTGCAAGCCCGCCTGGCGGAGCGCCAGGTGCACCTGATCGTGGAGCTGCCGCAGGACGCCGCCGCCCGCCTCGCGGCGGAGCAGCCCGTGCCCGTGCGGGTGACGCTGGCCTCAGGCCACAGCCGCTCCCGTATGGCTGCCGCCGTGCTGGAAACGCTGCTCGGGCGCTTCGGCGAAGCGCTGGTCGCCCAGCGCCTGGCCGCCCGCGGCCTGTCCCGCGAGCTGCTGGAACCCTTTGCCGTAGAAATCTACGACGTCACGCCCGAGGGACAGTTTGCCGGCCGGCTCTTGAGCATCATGGTGCCCTTTTTCATCGTCGTGTGGGCCGTGGCCGGCGGCATGTACGCCGCCATCGACGCCGGCGCCGGCGAGAAGGAGCGCAACTCCCTGGAGAGCCTCGTCATGACCCCGGTGCCGGGCGTCGTCATCGTGGCCGGGAAGCTGTTGGCCGTGGCCACCATCGCTTTGGTGGCGGTGCTGCTGCTGACCGCCAGTGCGGCCGGGTCCCTGCTCTACCTCTTGCCCCGGGTCATCGGCGCGAACGAGATGTTCCGGGTATCGCTGACCGCCGGCGGCGTGGCGAGCCTCTTCATCACGATCGTGCTGTTTGTGGTCTTCGTGTCCGCCGTTCAGCTGGCGTTGAGCGTCTTCAGCAAGAGCTTCCGCGAGGCCCAGTCGTACGTGACCGGTTTGATGTTCGCCGTGATGCTGCCGGCCATGTACTTGATGTTCGTCGAGGAAACCGGCGCGGCCCTGTGGCTGTATCTTGTCCCGGTGCTGAACGTGCTGTTGGTGTGCCGGGAAGCGCTCATGGGGACAGGGGACCTGGTGCCGGTGCTGATCACCTTGGTGTCGCTGCTCGCGGCGGGGGCGGCCGCCTTCGCGCTGGCGGTGCGGGCTTTCACCAGCGAGCGGGTGCTTTTCCGCACGTGACGGCCTTGGGCCTCCCGCACGCGCGGGTCAGGGAGGCCGCGGGTCCGTATGAACGGAAACCAGCGCATGCCCTGCGTTTGACGGGGGAGGTAGGGGAGATGACCGTCGCCATGACCGGTATGCACCGGGGCCGGTTCGGCGCCGCCATGGACGCGTTTCGGCAGGCGCAAGGGAAGGAGCCGGACCGGCGCTGGCGCGTCCTTTTGCTGCTCTTGACGGCCAGCGCGGGCCTGTGGGAGCGGGCGCAGCCCCACATCGACTGGGAGCGGGCCAGCGTCGACCTTACGGCCATCGCGGCCCGCACTCCCGACGAAGAACGGCTGCTGCAGGTGGCCGCGAACTTGTTCCACGGGCACGGCTCGGTGGATGTGGCCGACTTGGCGGACCGCCTGGACGGCGCCCTCTGGCGGGTGGTGCTGCTGGCGCTGGACGAATACCACAAGCGCCGCTAGCCCGCCGGCGCGTTAGTGCATGCCGCAGCCGCCCATGGGGTTGCCGCAGGCGCACATGGGCGTATCGCCGCCGTTGCCGGGGGCGGCCACCACGTTGAGCGTGTACATGCCGAAGTTTTCCTTGAGCGTGGCGCTGCCGCAGGCAGGACACCGGGTTTCGCCCTTGCGGGAGTAAGAGGTCTCCACTTCAAACTGATATCCGCAGGATTGGCACCGGAAAGCGTAGGTGGGCATCGGCCGTTACCCCCCAAGAACAAGGAGTCGTCCGTCCAACAGGGCGATGGAAGCCCGCCAGCCTCGTGCGGGATTGCCGCCCGCGGGCGGCCGCGCGGCCGCAGGCGCGTGGCTTCACCCACCATTATCCGCGGGCGGGGGACTCCCTGCAACCCGGGACGGTCGCCGGCCGTCGCCCCTCGTGGCGGATGGAGACGAAGCAAGGGCCCCACCATCGGGTCGGGGCCCTTGCGATCGTAGGAACTTCCGGGTCGCAGAACCTTCCGGGTGACAGAACCATGAAGGTCGTAAACCAGAGGGGCGGCCAGAGAGGGTGGGCAGCCGGAAGACTGCCCGAGCGGGGCCAGCCGCAGGAGCTGCGGCCGCGGCCTCAGCCGCCCAGCGCCCGGATGATCTCCCGGCAGAAGGCCGGCAGGTCCGGCGGCGTGCGGGACGTGATGACGTTACCGTCCACGACCACCTCGGCGTCCACGTACGTGGCGCCCGCGTGAATGATGTCGTCCCGGATGTTGCGGACGCAGGTGGCCCGCTTGCCTTTGAGAATACCGGCCGACGCCAGCACCCACCCGGCGTGGCAGATGGCCGCGACCACCTTGCCCGCCGCGTGGGCCTCGCGGACGATGCGCAGCATGTCCTCGTTGACCCGCATCAGGTCGGGCGCATAGCCGCCGGGGACCACGACCGCGTCGAAGTCCGTGCCCTTGACGTCCGCGGCGTTGACGTCGACTTTGACCGCGTAGCCCTCCTTGCTGCGGAACACGTCCGACCGGCCGGAGCCGACGACCTGCACCTCCGCCCCGGCTTCCTTGAGGCGCAGCAGCGGGTACCAAAGCTCCAGCACCTGGTACTGGTCTTCGGCGAAAATTGCGATGCGCTTGCCTGTCAGGCTCACCCGTATCCCTCCCGTGAACTAGAGTTGGCGATGGTGGCAAAGCGCTTTGGGCGACGGCGTCGCCCAAAGCGCCGGAGCACGCAGCGCCAGCCGACGGACTGGGGACGAACCGTCGGCACGCGCGTCAGTCGGTCACGGCCCCTTTGGCCGCGGACGACACGAGCTTCACGTACTTGGCCAGCACGCCCCGGGCGTAGCGCGGCGGCGGCGCCTGCCACTGGGCCCGTCGGCGGGCCAGTTCGTCGTCGGACAGCGCCACCGACAGTTCGCCCTTCTCGCTGTCGATGGTGATGATGTCGCCGTCCTGCAGCAGGGCGATGGGGCCGCCCACCTGCGCCTCGGGCGCCACGTGGCCCACCACCAGGCCGTGGGTGCCGCCGGAGAAGCGGCCGTCCGTGATGAGGCCGATGGACTCCCCGAGCCCCTTGCCGACCACGATGGCCGTCACGGACAGCATCTCCCGCATGCCGGGACCGCCCTTGGGGCCCTCGTAGCGGATGACCACCACGTCGCCCGGTTTCACCTCGTCGTTGAGCAGGGCCTTGGTGGCTTCCTCCTCCGAGTTAAACACCCGGGCCGGCCCGGTGATGCGGGTGACCTTGAGGCCGGCGATCTTGGCCACGGCGCCCTCGGGGGCGAGGTTGCCCCGCAGGACGACGAGGGGCCCGGTGGGCCGCAGCGGGTTGTCCAAGGGGCGCACCACTTGCTGGCCGGGCTTGAGCGACGGCCACTCGGCCAGGTTTTCGGCCACCGTCTTGCCGGTCACCGTCAGGCAGTCGCCGTGCAGCAGGCCCGCGTTCAAGAGTTCCTTCATCACCGCCGGCACGCCGCCCACCTCGTGCAGGTCCTGGAAGACGTAGCGGCCGCCGGGCTTCAAGTCGCCGATGTGGGGCACCCGCTTGCGGATGCGCTCGAAGTCGTCGTAGGTGAGGTCGATGTCGAGATAGTGGGCAATCGCCATCAAGTGAAGGAACGCGTTGGTGGATCCGCCCAAGGCCATGACCACGGCGATCGCGTTCTCGAAGGCCTCCTTGGTCATGATGTCCTTGGGATAGATCCCCCGCTCCATCAGCCGCATGACCGCCTTGCCCGATTCTTCGCAGTCCCGCAGCTTCAGCGGCGACTCCGCGGGGTTGGAGGAGCTGCCGGGAATGCTCATGCCCATGGCTTCGATGGCCGACGCCATGGTGTTGGCGGTGTACATGCCGCCGCACGAACCCGGTCCCGGGCACGCCCGGCACTCGATCTCGTGCAGTTCCTCCCGGCTGATGTCGCCCCGGTTGTAGCGGCCGACGGCCTCAAAGGCGCTGACGATGTCGATGTCCTGGTTCTGCCAGCGGCCAGGCCGGATGGTGCCGCCGTAGAGAAACACGGCGGGCAGCCCCAGGCGGGCGATGGCCATCATGCATCCGGGCATGTTCTTGTCGCAGCCGCCGATGGCCACCAGGCCGTCCAGCCGTTCGGCCTGGACCACGGTTTCGATGGAGTCGGCGATGACCTCGCGGCTGGGGAGGGAGTAGTGCATGCCCTCCGTGCCCATGGAAATGCCGTCCGACACCGTAATGGTATTAAAAATCAAGGGTGCGCCGCCGGCCTCCTTGATGGCGGCCTTGGTGCGGCGGGCCAGTTCGTCGATGTGCATGTTGCAGGGGGTGACCTCGCTCCAGGTGCTGGCCACGCCGATCATGGGGCGCTTGAAATCGTCGTCGGTAAAGCCCACCGCCCGCAGCATGGCCCGGTTGGGAGCCCGGGTTTCGCCCTCGCTGATGACGATGCTGCGGGTCCGCAAGTCTTTTTGCACGGCTGTGTCAGCCATGACGTGCGCCTCCTCGTCGCGGGTTTCTCAAGGGTTTTGCCAACGCGAGGCGGAAATCCTGTCCCAGGAGGTGGTAGCATGCTCGCGATTCGCGTGCATCAGCCGGGCGGCCCGGACGCGCTGGTGCCCGAAGAGGTGCCGGTACCGGAGCCCGGTCCCGGCCAAGTGCGGATCAAGGTGGAGGCGGCAGGGGTCAACTACATCGACGTGTACCATCGCAGCGGCCTGTATCCGCTGCCCATGCCCATGACGCCGGGCAGCGAAGCTGCCGGGGTCGTGGACGCCGTCGGCCCTGGGGTGCAAGGGTTCGCACCGGGAGACCGCGTCGCCCACGCGATGTGCCTTGGCAGCTACGCCCAGTATCAGGTGGTGCCCGCCGACCGGCTGGTCAAGGTGCCCGCCGACATCTCGCTGCAGGATGCCGCCGCGGCCATGCTGCAAGGCATGACGGCTCATTATTTGGCCTGCAGCACGTTCCCGCTGGGTCCCGGCCACCGGGCGCTGGTGCATGCGGCCGCCGGCGGCGTGGGGCTGCTGTTGGTGCAGGTGGCCAAGCTGCGGGGGGCGACCGTGTACGGCACGGTGTCCACCGAGGAGAAGGCGCGCTTGGCCAAAGAAGCGGGCGCGGATGAGGTGATCTTGTACACCCGCACCGACTTCGAGGCCGAAGTGCGCCGCCTGACCGGCGGGCAAGGCGTGGACGTGGTCTACGATTCGGTGGGGCGCACGACGTTCAACGCGAGCCTCCGCTGCCTGAAACCGCGCGGGTACCTGGTGCTGTTTGGCCAGTCCAGCGGGCCGGTGGATCCGCTGGATCCGCAAGTGCTGAACCAGCGGGGGTCGCTGTTTTTGACCCGGCCGTCGTTGGGGCATTACACGCTGACGCCGGAGGAGCTGGCCTGGCGGGCGGGCGAGCTGTTTGACTGGCTGCGCACCGGGAAACTCCGGCTGCGCATCGACCGGACGCTGCCCTTGAAGGAGGCGGCCGAGGCCCATCGCTTGCTGGAGAGCCGGGCGACCGCGGGCAAGCTGCTCCTGATCCCTTGAGCTTGAGGTATGCCTCGAGGCATCCTTTTGAGGCATCTCTTGAGGCATCCCTAGAGCTTGCAGTATCCCTTGAGGTGGTGAGCCGCGTGGGCGGTTTCTGGGAGCGCTTGCGGGCGGCGCTGCGGCGAGGCGCTGGCCCGTCCCGGCCGGGGGTGCCTCTGGAACCGCAGGGCGCGGGCGGGCGGCCGCCCGCGGCACGCCCGCCCGCGCCCGGAGCCGACCAGGTGGCGGTCCTGGTGCAAGCCCTGGCGCATGGCAATCCCAACGTGCGGGCGGCCGCGGCGCGCAAGCTGGGTGAACTGGGGACGGAAGGCGGCACGCTGGCCGTGTCCGCGCTGGTGAACGCGTTGTCGGATGAGGACGGGGCCGTACGTTCCGCGGCGGCCCTGTCGTTGGGGGCCTTTGGGGCCGGCGCGGCCGAGGCCGTGCCGGCGCTGGTGGAGGCCCTCGGCGACCCCGACGACGACGTGCGCTCCTCGGCCGGCATCGCCCTGGAGGACATCGGCGCTCCGGCCCGTCCCGCCCTGGAGGTGGCCTTGCACCATCCCGATCCCCTGGTACGGTCGGAAGCCGCCCTGCTTCTGAGACACCTGACCGGCAAGGGCTAGCCGACCCTCCCGCCGCAGGGACAAACGTCCTTCCCAAACGGGACGGACGTCAGGCTTTGCGCCGGGACGGCGGGACCGCGCGCAAACC
>DATCKT010000226.1:0-2982 GCA_036562195.1 Limnochordales bacterium | reverse complement strand
CACCACCACCGAGCAGGAGGTCGCGTTCCTGGCCCCCCTCGACCCGGTCAGCGCCCGCAGACGAGCTGGAGTGGCGGCGGTCGGCGATGGCGGCTTGCGGGCGCGGTTGGCTCGGGTGACCGCGACCTGAAAAGCGACGGGGAAAGTTTGAGGCGAAGGAGTTGAAGGGAGCATGCGGCGCACCGGGCATGCGCGCCCGCTGGTGTACCGGCGGCGCAAGAACAGGCTATGGCGGGTGCTGGCCGCCGTCGTGGTTTTGGCCGCTGTGGGAGTCGTCGGTGTGTCGGTTTACGTCGGGTGGACCATGACCCACTTGCCGAAGGTGCCGGTGAACCAGACCCCGGCCGCGGTGGGCCTGGCCTACGAGTCGGTGGCGTTTGCCGCGACCGACGGGGTCACGCTGCGGGGCTGGTTTCTGCCGTCGGGCGACAGTTCCCGCACCATCATGATCGCCCACGGGTTCGACAGCAACCGCCTGGCGCCGACCGTGCCTGCGCTGGAACTGGCCCGGTCCTTGGTGGAGGGCGGCTTCAACGTGCTCATGTTTGACTTCCGCCATGCGGGCGAGTCCGATGGCGACGTGACGACGCTCGGCTACCACGAGGTCAAGGACCTGTTCGGAGCGGTAGAGTGGCTCAAGCGGGAGCGGGCGGCGCGGGCCGAGCGCATTGGGCTCATCGGTTACTCCATGGGCGCGGCCACGTCCATTTTGGCCGCGGCGGGCGAGCCGCGGATCGAGGCCGTGGTGGCGGACAGCCCCTTCAGCGATCTGCGGGACTACCTGCAGCGGAACATGTCCGTATGGACGGGCTTGCCCGACTTCCCGTTCACCTGGCTGATCATCACGCTGCTGCCGCCGCTGCTCGAGATGGACCCGAGTGCCGTCAGTCCCATCGCCGCCGTGGGCAACCTGACGCAGCCCCTCCTCCTGATCCACACCGAGGGCGACCCGATGATTCCCAGCAGCGAAAGCCGGCGGCTGGCTGCGGCTGCGCCGCCTGATCGGACCCAGCTCTGGATTGTGCCCGGCAGCACCCGCCACATCGGCGGCCGCCAAGTGAACCCGGCCGTTTACGATGCCCGAGTCATCGGGTTTTTCAAGGACGCCCTGGGCGTGGTCGAGGAGGAGGCCGCGGCGCCCGTTAGTCTCGCAAGGATATGGCCGGGTTTGGGCTGAACGGAGCGCCGGCTCCCGGGCGCTAGACCACGCTGGAGCCGGCGCGCTGGCATCATTTTCCGTATTGACCCACCCGTCTCGGGAAGCCCTCGAGCAGGCACGTTTCCCGGTGCCAGTGCGCTGGTGGCATGAGCGCAGCTTCGCCCTGAGGGCCGCCGCCAACGTCACCCTCGTGTCCACCCAAGGGCTCGGCATCGTCATCTTGACCAACGGGTTCCCATCGCCTACGACCGTCGGAAACCGCTGCTGCCGGCCGTGGACAACCGCTGTTTCCGCGCCTTTGCCGGCGGGAGGAAAGCCCGCGCGGTTTCCCCGGCAGACCCTCGCGCGGTGGAAAGCGCGATTTCCTCTTGACCGCCGGTGATCTAGTGCACTAATCTAATAGTGCACTAAGACACCAGGGGAGCGCTACGGCTTCGCTGCCGCCACCCCTCGGTGTGCCACGGGGGAGTGAGCCTATGAGCCCAGAGGGTATGGCCGGCCGGCTCGGACACGACGTGCCCGGCGGCGACGGAGCCGCTGCCGCGACCGGGGAGGGGGCCAGGCGCCGTGCGGCCCGCAGCGAGGGAGGCGGGACACCCGGGGAGAACGGACGCGGAGGCTTAGAAACCGATGCAGCTTAAGCTGGACCAGCACTCCCCCATCTACATGCAGATCATCGACGAGTTCAAGCGCCAGATCGCCCGGGGCGACCTGCGGCCGGGCGATAGGATCCCGTCGCAGCGGGAGCTGGCGATGATGATCCAAGTCAATCCCAACACGGTGCAGCGGGCGTACAGGGAGATGGAGCTGATGGGCATTACAGAGACGTTGCGCGGCCAGGGGACGTTCATCACCCGCGACCCGGCGCGGGTGGCCGAGATCCGCCGGGAGATGGCCGGCCGGGCGCTGGTGGGTTTCGTGCGGGAAATGCACGCGCTGGGGTACGGCTGCGAGGAGATGGTTTCCATGGTGCGGGGAACGTACCGGGAAGTGATCGGCGACGCGGCGCCGCGCCGGTTCGCGGAAACCGCCGCCGATAGGCCGGAGGCGCCCGCGCACGGCCTCGGGGACGGAACAACCGACACAAGGATGCGACCCGGCGCCGAGGGAGGAGAGCCCCATGGCCACGGTGGTGTTTGATCGGGTCACGAAGCGTTTCGGCCGCGTGCGGGCGCTGGACGAACTGTCGGTCACCATTCGGGAGGGCACCATCCTGGGCCTGTTGGGCCCCAACGGCAGCGGCAAGTCCACCATGCTCAAGCTGATCGCCGGGCTGTACCGGCCGGACGCGGGCGCCGTGACCATCGACGGCGAGGCGCCGTCGCCCAGGACCAAGGCCAAGGTCGCCTATTTGCCCGAGATCGACCACCTCTACGGCTGGATGACCGTGCGCCAGATTCTGGACTACGTGAGCTCGTTCTACGCCGACTGGGACAAGGCGCGCGAGGCGGAGCTGCTCAAGTTCATGGGCCTGGACGGGGCGGCCCGGGTCAGCCGGCTCTCCAAGGGCATGCGGGCCCGGCTCAAGATCGTGGTGGCCATGAGCCGCAATGCACCCCTCATCCTTTTGGATGAGCCGCTGTCGGGCATCGATCCGCCGTCCCGCTCCCGGGTGCTCTCGGCCATCGTGTCCGAGTTCCGGGAAGACAAGCAGACCGTGGTCATGTCCACCCACGACGTGGCCGAGAGCGAGAACCTGTTCGCGGATGTGCTGTTCCTCAAGGCGGGGAAGGTGGCCCTCATGGGCGACGCGGAGCAGCTGCGCGAGGAGCGGGGCAAGTCCATCCGGGACCTGTTTGAAGAGGTGTATGCCTGATGTGGTG
>DATCKT010000232.1:0-12008 GCA_036562195.1 Limnochordales bacterium | reverse complement strand
GTTATAGCCGACAGAGGGCCCGCTCCCCTTGGGGGGCGGGAACAAAGGTGGTACCGCGGAAGGCGTGGCCTTTCGTCCTTTGCCGGACGAAAGGCCTTTTTTCATCCCCCGGGCGGATGCCCGCGGGCCCGTACGCCGGCCTTGCACCCGTGCCGTGCAGGTGAGGCGATACCGGTTTCCGCAAGGAGGGCTGGTCATGGCAGAGCAGGCTGCAGCCAAAAAGCCAACCCAAACCGAAATCCCGAAGGTGTACAACCCAGCCAACGTTGAGAGCCGCTGGTACAAGTTTTGGGAGGAGCAGGGCCTCTTCCACGTGGAGCCCACGGACCCAGGCGAGGTGTTTTCCGTCGTCATCCCGCCGCCCAATGTGACGGGGTCCTTGCACATGGGGCATGCCCTCAACGTGACGCTGCAGGACGTGCTCGTGCGCTGGCGGCGCATGCAAGGGCGGCTGACTTTGTGGGTGCCCGGCACGGACCACGCGGGCATCGCGACGCAGCATGTGGTGGAGGAAGAGCTGGCCCGGGAGGGCAAGGACCGCCGCAGCCTCGGCCGGGAAGCCTTCGTCCAGCGGGTGTGGGCGTGGAAGGAGCGCTACGGCGGCATCATCACCAGCCAGCTGCGCCGCTTGGGTGCGTCGTGCGATTGGCAGCGGGAGCGGTTCACCATGGACGAGGGTTTGAGCCGCGCCGTGCGCCAGGTGTTTGTGGATCTCTATGAGCGGGGCCTGATTTACCAGGGCAACTACATCGTCAACTGGTGCCCCACCTGCGCGACGACGTTGTCCGACATCGAGGTGGAGCACGAAGAGCGGGACGGCAAGCTCTATTATATCCGCTACCCGCTTTTGGGCGGCGACGGCTACATCACCGTGGCCACCACCCGCCCGGAAACCATGCTGGGCGACACGGCCGTGGCGGTCCATCCGGAGGACAAGCGCTACGAGCACCTGATCGGCCGGTACGTGGTGCTGCCGCTCATGAACCGCGAGATCCCCATCATCGCCGACGACTGGGTGGACCCCGAGTTCGGCACCGGCGCGGTCAAGGTGACGCCGGCCCACGACCCCAACGACTTTGAGATCGGGCTGCGCCACCACCTGGACCAGGTGCAGGTGATCGGCCTCGACGCCCGCATGACCAAGGAGGCGGGCCCCTACGCCGGCATGGACCGCTACGAGTGCCGCAAGGCCGTGGTGCGGGACCTGGAGGCCCAAGGTTTCCTGGTCAAGGTGGAGGACCACCGGCACGCGGTGGGCCAGTGCTACCGCTGCGACACGGTGGTGGAGCCGCTGGTTTCCCGGCAGTGGTTCGTGCGCATGAAGCCGCTGGCCGGCCCGGCCATCGATGTGGTGAAGGACGGCCGCGTCCGCTTCGTGCCGGAGCGGTTTGCCAAGAACTACCTGCACTGGATGGAGAACATCCGCGACTGGTGCATCTCGCGGCAGCTGTGGTGGGGTCACCGCATTCCGGTGTGGACGTGCCAGCGCTGTGAGCATGTGTTTGCGGCGGTGGACGACCCGGCCCACTGCCCCAACTGCGGCAGCGAGGACCTGGAGCAGGATCCGGACGTGCTGGACACATGGTTCAGCTCGGCGCTGTGGCCCTTCTCGACGCTGGGCTGGCCGGACAAGACGGCGGACCTGGAACGGTTTTACCCCACGTCGGTGCTGGTGACCGGTTTCGACATCATCTACTTCTGGGTCGCCCGCATGATCTTCATGGGGCTCCACTTCATGGGCCGGGAGCCCTTCCGGCACGTGCTCATCCACGGCCTGGTGCGGGACGCGTTGGGGCGCAAGATGAGCAAGTCGCTGGGCAACGGCGTGGACCCGCTGGAGGTCATCCGGGAGTACGGCGCGGACGCCCTGCGCTTCACGCTGGTGACGGGCATCACGCCCGGCAACGACACGCGCTATCAGCCCGAGAAGGTGGAGGCCAGCCGCAACTTCTGCAACAAGATCTGGAACGCCTCGCGGTTCGCCATGATGAACCTGGAGGATTTCAACCCGGCGGAGGCCGACCTCAAGTCCCGGTCCCTCAACCTGCACGACCGGTGGATTCTCAGCCGGCTGGACTGGACGACGGCCGAGCTGACCCGGCATCTCGAGCGGTTCGACTTGGGCGAAGGCGCCCGCACCTTGTACGAGTTCATCTGGAGCGAGCTGTGCGACTGGTACATCGAGTTGATCAAGCCGCGCCTCTACGGCCGGCACGGCGAGGAGAGCCGCCGGACGGCCCAGCACGTGCTCTGGCACGTCTTGGAAACCACGCTGCGGCTGCTGCACCCGTATATGCCCTTCATCAGTGAGGAGATCTGGCAGCTCTTGCACCGGGTGACCGGGACGCCTGTGCCTGTGCCCAGTGTGATGGTGGCGCGGTGGCCCGAGCCCGCGGGCTGGCGCGACGAGGCCGTGGAGCAGGAGATGCAGGTGCTCATCGACATCGTGCGCGGGATCCGCAACGTGCGGGCCGAAAAGCAGGTGGAGCCGGGCCGGCAGATCAAGGCCATCGTGCAGGCGCCGGCGGCCCGGCGGGCGCTGGTGGAAGACGCGGTGCCCTACATCCAAGCGCTGGCCCGGGTGGGCGAGATCCGCATCATCGACGAGGCGGAGCCGGCCCCGGAGCACGCCATCGCCGTCATCGCCGGCGGCGTGCAGGTGCACTTGCCGTTGGCGGGCCTCGTGGACATCGAGCAGGAGACGGCGCGGCTGGAGAAGGAGCTGGCCGAAACCGAGCAGCAGCTGGCGGCGGTCAACGCCCGGCTGGCCAACGCGGCCTTCGTGGCCAAAGCCCCCGAGCATGTGGTGCAGCGGGAGCGCCAGCGGCAACAGGAGCTGGCCGAGAAGGAGCGGCTGCTGCGCCAGCGGCTGGCCGAGCTGCGGGCATGAGCGGAGGCGTCATCACGACCACGGACTACTGGCGGCAGCTGCGGCGGTTCGGCGAGAAGCCCGGGTTGGCCCGGATCCGCTTCCTGCTGGAGCGGCTGGGCCATCCCGAAACCGCCTACCCGGCGGTGCACGTGGCCGGCACCAACGGCAAGGGCTCGACGGCGTCCATGATCGCCTCCGTGCTGCGGGCGGCGGGCTACTCCGTGGGCCTGTTCACGTCGCCGCACCTGGTGCGCTACAACGAACGCATCGTGGTGGACGGCGCGCCCATCGCCGACGAGGAGCTGGCTGCGCTCTTCGAGGGCCTGCGGGCGCACGTGGAGGCGGCGGCGCAGGATCCAGCCGTCGGCCAGCCCACGGAGTTTGAAGTAGGAACGGCCGTCGCCCTGGCCTACTTCGCCCAGCGGGCGGTGGACGTGGCGGTGGTGGAGGTCGGCCTGGGCGGCCGGTTCGACGCCACCAACGTGGTCCGTCCGTTGGTCAGCGTCATCACCCCCATCGGCTTGGACCATACACGGGTGCTGGGCGGCACGCTGGCGCAGATCGCGGGGGAGAAGGCCGGCATCATCAAGCCCGGCGCGCCCGTGGTCTCCGCGCGCCAGCCCAAGGAGGCGCTGGACGTCATCGCCGCCCGCGCCGCGGAGCTGGGATCGCCGCTGTATGTCGCGGATCGCGATTTTTCCTGGGACCTGGAGGGTGCGGACGCCGGAGGGACGCGCTTCACCTTCCGGTGGGGCGCAAGCGTGGTGGAACACTTGCATGTGCCCCTGTTGGGCCCCCACCAGGCCCACAACGGCGCGGTGGCCGCGGCCGCGCTGCGAGTGGCGGGGGAGGCCGGTTTCCCGGTCTCCGAGGAGGCGCTGCGGCGGGGGCTCGCCGCCGTGCGCTGGCCGGGGCGCATGCAACTGGTGCCGGGGAGCCCGGCGCTTTTGTTTGACGGTGCCCACAACGCGGAAGGGGCCCAGACCTTGGCCGAGGGGCTGCGGGCCGTGTTTCCCGGCCAAAGGCCGGTGTTTGTTTTAGGGGTCCTGGCCGAGAAACCGGTGGACGCGATGCTGCAGATCCTGCTGCCCCTGGGCCGGGCGGCGGTGTTCACGGCGCCCCGTCACGGGCGGGGCACGCCCGTCGAACCGGCGGAACTCGCCCGCCGGGCGGCGGGCCTGGTGCCCGAAACGGCGGTGGAGATCGATCCCCTGGCGGCCGTGGCCAGGGCCAAGGAGCTGGCCGGAACTGAGGGTCTTGTGGTGGTGGCGGGGTCGCTCTACCTGGTGGGCGAGTCGCAGGGCCTTATGGCAGGGGAGTTGCAGGGAGTAAGGGAATAATTTCCCTTACAGGAGGGGCCAGGATGGCGGAGAAGGCGGAACGCGGCACGCGGCGCAAGCGCTCCGGCCGCCGCGGCTTCTGGGGCGCGTGGCGCGAACGGCTATCGTTTGCGGCCACCCTGGTCACCGTGTCGGCGGTGGCGATCTTTTTGGGCTGGCTCATGGGGCAGTATGCCATCCAGACGGTGACGGGACCGTCCCCGGCCGCCCCGGCGGTGGAGCGCCCGGCCACATCGACGCCGTCGCAGGCGCCGTCTTCGGCGGCGACGACGCCCAGCCCGTCCACGCCCGGGACCTCGACGCCCGCGCAGGCGACGTCGGCCGCTCCTTCGGCGACGGCATCGCGGCAGTCATCCGCTTCCTCGACGCCGGGTCCATCCGGCACGGCCTCCTCAACGCCGGCGTCGTCCGCTTCCACGCAAGGTTCCACGACTCCCGCCGCGCCGGCGGCCTCTTCTTCCTCCTCGGCGCCGGCGGGCCAGCCGTCCGGGTTGTGGCGGGTCCAGGTGGGCGCCTTCAACGATCGCACCCGGGCCGATGGCCTGGCCGCTGAGCTGCGGGCGCGGGGCTACGAGGTGTTCGTGTCGGGCACGCCTCCGCACCGGGTCCAGGTGGGCGCCTTCTCCGAGTCCACACGCGCCCGGGCCCTGGCCGACGACCTGCAGGCGCAAGGATTTGAGGCCATCGTGGTGCCTCCCGGATAAGCCGCCCGGCCGGGGCGTTTGTCCCAGGAATCCCAGTAATCCTCCAGGGAGCGGACCTGCCGAACCCTCGGCGAACCCCTTCGTACGCGAACCCCTTTGTACGCCAACCCTTGGCTCGTCGCCTCACCCGGCGCGCCTGGAGCGCGTCGATGGGCCTGGCGTCTCCGGCCTTCCTGCAAGCCGGCTGGGCGCGCAGGCCGTCGCGCGCCTCGTGGCCCCCGCTTCCGCCCCCGCCGGGCGGGGCGGCATAGCCGGGCGCTGCGCCCCGTAGGATCCTCCCGGCAGTCTTTGACCACGAACGGTGGAGGGAGGGGCCGTGCGGCGGTTGCCCTACCGGCGGCGGCGCCCGGCCGGTGCCGCCCGCGAGCTGGTGCGCCTGTCGCTGCTCGCGGCCGCGCTCATGGTTTTGTGGATGGTGCTGCGGCTGCGGGCACCGGAGCCCATGATCGCGGTCTGGGACCCCCACGCCGGACGCGTGGTGGAACTGGGCCTTGAGGACTACGTGCGGGGCGTGGTGGCTGCGGAGATGCCGGCCGATTTCCACCTCGAAGCCCTCAAGGCCCAGGCGGTGGCCGCCCGCACGTACGCCCTGCGCCGGGTGGAGCGGGACGAGCGGTTGCCTGACCAGCCCGCCGCCCACGTGTCGACCGACTTTGCACGTCACCAAGCCTGGACCAGCGCGGCGGCGTTCCTCGCCCGCTGGGGAACGTGGGACGGGTTGCGCCGCTGGGCCCGGGTGACGCTGGCGGTGGAGGCGACGCGGGGCATGGTGCTCACCCACAACGGGGAGTTGATCGAAGCGCTGTACCACTCCACCAGCGGCGGCCACACCGAAGACGCCCACCGCTATTTCAGCGGCGGGCAACCGTACCTGGTGGGGGTGCCGGATCCGTGGGGCGATCACTCACCTTTCCACCAGAGCGCAGCCCGGTTTCCTTTGGACACGGTGCTGGCGCGTCTCGGCCTAGGAGAGGGAGGCGCGGCCGCCCCCGGGCCCGTGGGCGTGGGCGGCACCGGGAGCACCGGGGCATCACCATCCTTGGACAGGCCCACCGGCACGGTCCCGATCGTTGTTGAGGTCCTGAGCCGCACGCCGGCGGGGCGCGCCGAGACGGTGGCGGTGGCGGGGCGCGTGTTCACCGGCCGGCAGGTGCGGGAGGCGCTGGGCCTGCGTTCCAGTTGGTTCGACGTGGAGGTGAACGGCGGCGACGCCGTGTTTCATGTGCGCGGCAGCGGGCACGGGGTGGGGATGGCCCAGTATGGGGCCGACGGCATGGCCCGGGCCGGGTTTGGGTATGCCGAGATCCTGGCGTATTACTACCAGGGCGCGACGGTGGAGAAGCGCTATTAGTTGACGACCCCTTGATTTGTGCAGTCGTTCCTGATGATGTACACTGGTAGGGAAGTGGATTAGCTTAGAGCGGAGGGATTGGCATGCCCACCCGGGAGCAGATTCTCGAGGCCCTGCGGGATGTGCAGGATCCCGAGATTCACAAGAGCATCGTCGACCTCAACATGGTCCGGGACATCCGCATCGACGGGTCGCGGGTGCACGTGACCGTCGCGCTCACCATCCGCGGCTGCCCGCTGCGGGATGAATTCCAGCGCATGATCAAGGCGCGCCTGTTGGAGATGCCGGGGGTCACGGACGTGGACGTGACGCTCACCGAAATGACGCCCGAAGAGCGGCAGGCGCTCTTTGGCGGCGACAAGCTGCAGAAGGTGCCGTTGCTCTCGCCCGAATCGCCCACGCAGATCATTGGGGTGGCCAGCGGCAAGGGCGGCGTGGGCAAGTCGACGGTCACCGTGAACCTGGCCGCCGCGCTGCGGCGCCTCGGCTACTCCGTCGGCGTGCTCGATGCCGACATCTACGGTTTCAGCGTGCCGCGCATGTTGGGGCTTGAGGGCAAGCCCACCGCCATCGAGGGCAAGATCATGCCCATGCCGGCCTACGGCCTCAAGGTCATTTCCATGGGCAACTTCGTGGACAACAACCAGCCGATCATCTGGCGCGGGCCCATGCTGGGCAAGGTGCTGCAGCAGTTCTTGACCGACGTGCTGTGGGGCGATTTGGATTACATGCTGCTCGACCTGCCGCCGGGCACGGGCGACATGGCGCTGGACGTGGCCCGCATGATCCCCCGCAGCAACATGCTGATCGTCACCACGCCCCAGACGGTGGCGTCGGGGGTAGCGAGCCGCGCCGCCCACATGGCCGCCAAGGCCAACCAGCGGGTGATCGGCGTGGTGGAGAACATGTCCCACTTCGTGTGCCCCGACTGCGGCAAGGCGACGGCTCTGTTTGGCGAAGGCGGCGGAGCGGCCCTCGCCCGGGAGCTGGGCGTGGAGCTGTTGGGACAGATTCCCCTCACCTTGCCGCTGCGGGAGGGCAGCGACCGGGGCGTGCCCATCGTCTTCCAGGAGGGGACGGAGAAGGATCCCGCCCGGCAGGCCATCGAGGCGCTCGCGCAGCGGATCGTGGCGCTGTGCCCCGTGGCGGTGCGCAGCTAGAGCTCTCGGCGGGCCCACGGCCCGCCGTGATGGACAGCAAGGAGGGACATGCATGCCGGTCCGGGTACGCGTACCCGTGTTGTTGCGCAATCTGACCGGTGGCGCCGCCGAGGTGGCGGCGGAGGGAACCACCGTCGCCGAGGTGCTGGCGGAACTGGAACGCCGCTATCCTGGCATTCGGGCGCGGCTGTACGACGAACAGGGCAACTTGCGCCGGTTCGTGAACGTGTACGTCAACGATAAGGACATCCGCACCCTGCAGGGGGACCAGACGCCCACCAAAGACGGGGACGAGGTGGCCATCGTCCCTGCCATCGCGGGCGGCCGCTAGCGGCCGCCCGCCCGTTTCTGAGCCGACGCGCCGCGGGCGCAGGCGGCTGCCGCCTTCTTCTTTGGGCGGCCATGGGCCCGCCAACAGGCCGCCACAACCTTCGCACGTCGAGCGCCCGCCCTCCGTACACTGGAGGATGTGGCAGCGCGGGACGTGGGATCACTGGACGGAGGTGGCTGGGCGGCGTGTTGGTGTCGATTGCGCCCCATGGCGGGCGCCTGGTCAACCGGGTATTGGCGGGGGAAGCCCGGGAAGAGTGGCTGGAGCGGGCGCGGGGATGGACCAGCCTCACGGTGGATGAGCGCGCCCTGTGCGATCTTGTGTGCCTCGCCACGGGGGTCTTCAGCCCCCTGACCGGTTTCATGAACCGGCAGGATTACTGGGCCGTGCTGGAAGACATGCGCCTTGCGAACGGGCTTGTGTGGAGCCTGCCCATCGTCTTGCCGGTGGCGGACGAGGCGGCGGGCTTGCGGGAGGGCCAGTGGGTGCGCCTGGTCGACCCGGCTGGGCGGGCCGTGGCCGTCATGCGGGTGGAGGACCGGTTCCTCCGGGATCCCGCGTATGAAGCCGCCTGCGTCTTCGGCACGACGGACCCGGCGCACCCCGGGGTGGCGCGGCTCGTGGAGGAGCCGCGGCTGTTGGTGGGGGGCTCCGTGTGGCTGCTGAACCGACCGGAGCTTGCGGCGGGAGCGGATGAGGCCGTCCTCGACCCCCAGGCGACCAGGGCCCTCTTCGCGGAGCGGGGCTGGCGCCGGGTGGTGGGGTTTCAGACCCGCAACCCGATCCACCGGGCCCACGAGTACATCATCAAATGCGCCTTAGAGATCGTCGACGGGCTGCTCTTGCACCCGCTGGTGGGTGAAACCAAGGCCGACGACGTGCCGGCGCGGGTGCGGATGCGCAGCTACCGGGCGCTTTTGGACGGGTACTTCCCGTCCCAGCGGGTGCTGCTGGCCGGATTCCCGGCGGCCATGCGCTACGCCGGGCCTCGGGAAGCCGTGTTTCACGCGCTCTGCCGGAAAAACTACGGCTGCACCCATTTCATCGTGGGCCGGGACCACGCGGGCGTCGGCAGCTACTACGGCACCTACGACGCACACCGGATCTTCGAGCGCTTCGCGCCCGAGGAGCTAGGCATCACGCCTCTGTTTTTTGAGCACGCGTTTTACTGCCGCCGCTGCCAGGCCATGGCCACTTCCCGCTCCTGCCCGCACGGCCGGGACGCGTGGGTGACGTTGAGCGGCACCCGGGTGCGGGAAATGCTGCGCCGGGGCGAGGCGCCTCCGCCTGAGTTCACCCGGCCGGAGGTGGCCGCGGTGCTGATGGAGGCGTGGCGTGCGTGAAGCGGCTCCCGCCTGGGACGCCAGCCCGGCATTGCCTTACCTTGACTATCCCAATCGGAATGGTTAGGATAGGGGCGAGGAGGCGATGGCCGTGTCCGAGGCCGTACAGGTGGATCGGGAGCTGGACCTGAAGGGAGAAGTATGCCCTTATACCTTCGTGAAAAGCAAGCTCATGCTGGAGGCGATGGCGCCGGGACAGGTCTTGCGCGTCCTGGTGGACTACCCGCCCGCGACCAGCAATGTGCCCCGCAGCATGGAAAGCGAGGGGCATAAGGTGCTGGCCGTCGGCCCCGCCGGCGACGGCGTGTGGGAGATCGTGGTGCGCAAGAAGGACTAGGGGGCAGCGGCGTGTTCAACTTCACCAACGATGAAATCATCCGCTACAGCCGCCACATCATCCTGCAAGAAGTAGGCGGCGTCGGGCAGCAGAAGCTGAAGGACGCCCGCGTGCTCATCGTGGGCGCGGGCGGGCTCGGCTCCCCGGCCGCCTTCTACTTGGCCGCCGCCGGCGTGGGCACCATCGGCATCGTGGACGACGACGTGGTCGATTTGTCCAACCTGCAGCGCCAGATCCTGCACCGCACCCAGGATGTGGGCCGGCCCAAGGTGGAGTCGGCTGTACGGGCGCTGGCGGAGCTGAACCCGGGCGTCACGGTCAAGCCGTACCGGATGCGGCTGGACGCCAGCAACGTGCTGGACCTGGTGCGGGAGTACGATGTGGTGGTGGATGGGGTGGACAACTTCGCCACCCGTTACCTGCTCAACGACGCGTGCGTCATGGCCGGCAAACCGCTGGTGGACGCCGGCATCCTGCGCTGGGACGGCCTGCTCATGACCATCAAGCCCCATGAGGGGCCGTGCTACCGGTGCGTCTTTCCGGAGCCGCCGCCCGCCGGCGCGGTCCCCAGCTGCCAGGAAGCGGGTGTCATCGGGGCCATCGCGGGCGTGATGGGCACCTTGCAGGCCATGGAAGCCATCAAGCTCATCCTCGGCGTCGGGGAAACCCTCACCGGCCGCCTGCTGCTCTATGACGCGCTGGAGGGGCGTTTCCGTGAGCTGAACGCCGCCCGGGACCCCAACTGCGCCGTGTGCGGCGACCATCCTACCATCACCGAGCTGGTCGAATACGACTGGTCTTGCGACATCGGCCCCGCCGGGGTGCCGGCCAGGGCCGCCAACCAGGGGTGAGACTGCCGTGCACGACGCAGGACAAGCCTTTCCCGAAGGCCGCTGGCGGGCCCAGGATGTGCTGCAGGTGGTGGGCGGCACGCCCCTGGTGCGGCTGAACCGGGTCGTGCCCGCGGAGGCGGCGGAAGTCTGGGCCAAGATGGAATCCCTCAACCCGGCGGGCAGCGTCAAAGACCGCATCGCCCGGGCCATGATCGCGGCGGCGGAAGCCGACGGCCGGCTGCGGCCGGGGGGCACCATCATCGAGCCCACCAGCGGCAACACCGGCATCGGCCTGGCCATGGTGGCAGCCGCCAGGGGCTACCGGCTGATTCTCACCATGCCGGAAACGATGAGCCTGGAACGGCGCAACCTGCTGCGCACGTTCGGCGCGGAGCTGGTGCTCACCCCCGGGTCCGAGGGCATGCGTGGCGCGGTGGCCAAGGCCCGTGAGCTCCTGGAGGAAGTGCCGGGCGCGTTCATGCCCCAGCAGTTCGAGAACCCGGCCAATCCGGAGGTGCACCGGCGCACCACGGCCGTGGAGATTCTCCACCAGACCGGCGGCCGGGTGGACGCCTTCGTGGCCGGCGTCGGCACGGGAGGCACCATCACGGGCGTGGGCGAGGTCCTCAAGCGCGAGCTGCCCGGCGTCCGCATCGTGGCCGTCGAACCCGCGGCGTCGCCGCTGCTTTCCGGGGGTACGCCGGGACCCCACCGGATCCAGGGCATCGGCGCCAATTTCATTCCCAAAGTGCTCAACCGGTCCATCCTGGACGAGGTCATCCCCGTCGCCGATCAGGACGCCTTCGCCATGATGGGGCGGCTCGCCCGGGAAGAGGGGTTGCTTGTGGGCATTTCCGCCGGTGCGGCCGTGCACGCCGCCGTGCAGGTGGCGCTCCGGCTGGGGCCTGGCCGGCGGGTGGTGACGGTGCTGCCCGACACCGGCGAGCGGTATTTGAGCATGGGCCTGTTCCCGCGCCCGGGCGAGGAAGAAGTGGTGGGCGCCCGCCGCGGCTGACTCCCAGCGAGGCCAGCCGCGGCCGCGCCGGAACATGAGTCCGCGCGAAAACCCCCCGTATTGCGGTACGCCCGTCCGCCGCCGGCTATGCTATAATCGTCCCATGAATCAACCCATCGTGCTTGCCTCCGCGTCCCCCCGCCGGCAGCGGCTCTTGGCCGAGACGGGGCTCCCCTTCACGGTCGCGGTTCCTGCGGTGGATGAAGAGGCCGTCGGCGGCAGCTCCCCCAAGGAGCTCGCCGAACAGCGGGCCTGGCACAAGGCCCAGGCCGTCGCCCGCACGCTGTCCGAGGGCCTTGTGATCGGTGCCGACACCATCGTGGTGTGCCAAGGCCAGGTGCTGGGCAAGCCGCGCGACGCCGAGGACGCCAAGCGGCTTTTGGCCTTCTTGTCCGGCCGCAGCCATCGGGTCATCACCGGCGTGTGCGTCTGCCAGGCACCGGCGGGGCGCTGCCTGGTCGACTCGGCCTGCACCAAGGTCCGGTTCCGGCGCCTGGAGCCCGACGAGATCGAGCGGTACGTGGCCACCGGGGAACCGATGGACAAGGCTGGGGCGTACGGCATCCAAGGCCGCGGTGCCCTGCTTGTGGCGGGGATCGTAGGGGACTACTTCAACGTGGTGGGCTTGCCGTTGACATTGTTGGCCCGTCTGCTGAAGGAGTTCGGTGTGCGGATGCTGTAACGGGAGGTGGCGTCGGTGGCCCGTGCCCTGGCCCCGGTGG
>DATCKT010000220.1:0-2123 GCA_036562195.1 Limnochordales bacterium | reverse complement strand
GGGCGCGCCGGCGGCGTGCGCCAGGGCCGCAAAGGGCGCGGTGAGGAGCAAGGGCAGGGCGGAGAATGCCTCAGCTTGCAGGATTTTGCTGTACCCGTTGCGGCCGCCGAGCAGCGTGGCGGCCCCGTGGAGCACCAGGGCTCCCACGAGCAGTTCGGCCAAGTTGCTGATGGCTCCCAGCGCCACCCCTGCGAGACCGGGCGTGGCGGCCGCAACCGGCGGGCCGTCCCAGGCCCACTCCGGCGCCAGGCTTGCGGGCAGCTGCGACACGACGTACACGAGCAGGCCCAAGCCCATGTGCGAGTGCTGGGCCAGATAGCGGAAGGCGTCCACTGGCTGGGTGAGCACGTCCAGGGCCAGAGTGAGGACGCTCCGGGATTCAGGACGCGGTTGGGCGTGCACGGTGCTCCCCTCCCGTTCGTCGACAACATGGATGCCGCCGGCCCGGCCACGGCACCGCCGGCCGGTGCCGCCGCGGGCAGCCGTCGCGCTTGCGCCGGGCGACGGCCGTTGTCACCGCAGTCGGAACCGCCACGGCGCGGTGCCCAACAGGTCCACGGGCAGCCCAGACGGCCCTTGGCCGGCTGCGCCGTCCACCAGCAGCCGGGCGGCGATGGGGCCGGCCAGCGCGCGGCCCAGGGAAGACGCGGCCGCGCCCAGCAGGCGGTCGTAGAAGGAGCGGGGCTTGCGCAGCGGCACGACGGCGGGGCGCCCCTCAAGCCCAGCCAGTTCGGCGGCCACCGCGACCGCCTGCTCTAGACCTCCTAAGTGGTCCACCAGACCCAACTCCAGGGCTTGCCGGCCCGTAAAGGCGCGGCCGTCGGCCAGGCGCCGCACAGCCTCCACATCCATTCCCCGCCCCGCGGCCACGTCGGCCACGAACTGGTCCAGGACCTCGTTCACCAGCCCTTCCAGCCATTCCCGCTCCCGGGGCTCCAGCGGCCGGAAGGGGTTGCCCACATCCTTGTACGGCCCGCTGGCGATGATCTCCGCGGTAATGCCGTATCGTTCCAGCAGGTCCCCGAAAAGGATGAACTCCACGACCGCACCGATGGATCCCGTGACGGTGCTGGGATTGGCCACGATGGAGTCGGCGGCCGCGGCGGCGTAGTACGCCGCGGACAGCGCCGAGTCGCCCATGGAGACCACCACCGGCTTGCCGGCCTCCCGGGTGCGGCGCACGGCGTCGTAAATCTCTTGCGCTGCCGCGGGACTGCCGCCGGGGCTGTTGATGCGTAGGATCACTGCTGCGTAGCGTGGGCTTTCTTGAGCGGTGCGCAGATGATTGACCACATCCCGGGCGCTGGTGCTCGTGCCGTCCCAGACGGAGTCGCTGGCCGCGTCCGCCAGGAAACCGGTGATCTCAACGAGCGCGACCTGCGGCCGGGTCAAAGGGCCGCCACGATTGATCACCAACAGGACCGGGAGAGCCAAGACCGATAAAACCAAGAGAATCAGCAACAGACGCCTCATCGGCCATCACCTCGGAAGAAATTTTCCCGGCGGCCGGGGCCTTCCTGCGGCGGCGCCGGTTTCGGCCGCGCGCCGTACGGGAGGAATTATTTTGTGAAAAGGGAAGACTCCACCAATGTAGTCGCAGGGGTCCGAAAGGAGGGGATTGCCAAACGTTGACCCCACGTCATCACCGTTGAGGAGGTCGAGGCGATGAGACTGGGGATTCTGGCTGCAACCTTTATGCTCTTGTTCTCTCTTGGCACCGCCTTCGCCCAGGTCGACAAGGATACCATCGTCGTCGGCATCACCGCTGACCTGGTCAATCTCGATCCGCACAACTTCCGCCACCGGGAAACCGAAACCATCCTGCGCAACATCTACGACGGACTGGTGACCCGGGGGCCCGATATGCAGCCGGTGCCGGAGCTCGCGGAAACCATCACTCAAATCGATCCCACCACGTGGGAGTTCCGCCTGCGGCGGGGCGTCAAGTTCCATGACGGCACAGAGATGACGGCCCATGACGTGGCCTTTTCCATCAACCGGTACGTGCAGGAAGGCGCGATGGCCGGACAGACCTCCCCCCGCAAAGACTTGCTGGGGCCGGTGACGCACGCGGAGGCCATCGACGACTACACCGTGCGGGTCTACCTGTCCAGCCCGTGGTC
>DATCKT010000218.1:0-1562 GCA_036562195.1 Limnochordales bacterium | reverse complement strand
CCTCCGGGGCCTTGGGGGTCTTTTGTGATGCCGTGGTGGCAAGGACAAAGAGAACTTCTCCATATGCTCGTCCCCGCCGCGCTCATCGCGGGCGCGTGGGCGGCCCGCGGGGCAGGCGCCCCACCCCTGGCCTTTTCGCTGGCCATGAGTGCTGCCGCCGTTTACGCCGGCGTGCCCATCGCGCGCGAAGCGTGGACGCGCCTTCTACACAGGCAGTTCAGCATCCCCCTCCTCATCACCCTCGCTTGCGCCGGAGCCTTCTGGATCGGCGAAATGTGGGAAGCGGCCGCGGTCACGTTCCTTTACCGGTTTGGCAGCTACTTGGAAAGCCTCACCTTGAACCGGACCCGGGCCGCCCTCAGGGACCTGCTGGACCTGAGGCCCGTCACTGCGCTCGTGCGGCGCAACGGGGCACAATGGCAAGAGATTCCCGCCGCGGACGTGCAGGTTGGTGAGACGGTGCTGGTGCGGCCGGGCGACCGGGTGCCCGTCGACGGTATCGTAGTGGCCGGAAGAGCGGCGCTGGACGCGGCTGCTTTGACGGGCGAACCGCTGCCCAAGGAGGTCGGCGTCGGGGACTACGTCTTGAGCGGCAGCTGCAGCACCGGCGGCTCCATCGAAGTGGTCGCCAAACGGGTCGCCGCGGACACGACCTTTGCCCGGCTCATCCGGCTGGTGGCGCAAGCCCAGAACGATAAGCCCAGGGTCCAGCGCCTGCTGGACCGGTTTGCCCAATGGTACACGCCCGCCGTCATACTGGCCGCCGCCGGGCTCCTGGTGTGGACCGGGGATGTGAAGCTGGCCCTGACGCTTCTCGTCATCGGCTGCCCGGGAGCTTTGGTCATGGCCGCGCCGGTAGCCATCGCGGCCGGCCTCGGTCAAGCCGCCCGGCAAGGCATCTTGATCAAGGGTGGCGAACGCTTGGAGGTCATCGGCCGCGTGGATACGGTTGCCTTTGATAAGACGGGGACCTTAACCCAAGGCACGCCGGCTGTGTCCCACGTCGAAGCGTTCGGCACCAGCGCGCCCAAACTGGGCAAGGGGAAACTGTCGTCCTGGGACGTGGTGGCATTGGCCATGGCGGCCGAAGCCCGTTCGGAGCACCACCTGGCGGCCGCCATCAACACCTTTGGCAGGGCTTGCGGCGTCGCCACCACATAGGGGTGTCCCAAAAACCGAGAAGGCCATTGCGTCGTTGTAAGCCGCGGGTGCTGCCGGGAAGGAACTCAGAGTTCCAGGTGGAAAGCAACCTTCCCACCAAAGGAGGGAGGTCCACGGCCATGCGCATTGCAGTGCTGGGAACCGGACGGATCGGCCGCATGCTCGTACGGGAGCTGGCTCGCTCGTCGATCGCGTCCGAGGTGCTTGCCGTCGACGGGTCCGCGGCGGCCGTGGCGGAGGCGGTGGCCCTGGCAACAGGAGATACGGCGCAAGCCTCCCATCAGACTCCGGAGGAAACCGGTCGTGGCCCACGACTGCGCAGCGTCACCGTGGACCTCGGCTCCTATGAGACGCTGGTGGAGCTGCTGCGAGGGGTGGACGTCGCCATCGCGGCGCTGCCC
>DATCKT010000217.1:0-8526 GCA_036562195.1 Limnochordales bacterium | reverse complement strand
AGGTAGTAGTGGCCGCCCCTGTCGTCTTGCACCCAGACGATCTGCCGCCAGCGCTCTACCGGGACGCCTGCGGGCAGATCCCGTTCCCGCACCAAGACGGAGCCGTCCCACAGCACCCCGGGGGCGGGTTCGCTGCCCGGGGCAAAGACCGCCAGCGGTTCCTCAAAGGCCAAAAGGTGATCGTCGATGGCGACGCGCACGATGTAGGGGCGGGCCAGCTCGCTGGCGGTGATGAGCAGGATCAGCACGAAGGCCACGGCCATCCAGCCGGCGTAGGGCCGCGCGTAGGTCAACAGCCGGCGCATCAGCCGCGCGTCGTAGGCTTTGCCCAACGTTTCTTCCTGGTGGAAATCGTGCACGGGTGACACCTTCTTGTGGGCGGCCGTACCCGCTGGCGGGCGGCCGGCCTCGCCTTGGCCGCTACACCGCATCCTCCAGCTCTTGCTCCAGCAGCTGGCGGCGGTATGTGTCCGCGTATAGCCCGCCCAGCGCCAGGAGCTCTTGGTGGGTGCCCTGTTCTACGATGCGGCCCTCGTCCAGGACGATGATGTGGTCGGCGTCTTTGACGGTGGAGATCCGGTGCGCGATGAGGATGCTGGTGCGGCCGCGCATGAAGGAGCGTAGCTCCTGAAGGATGGCTTCTTCGGTCTGGGTGTCCACCGCCGACAGGCAGTCGTCAAGGATAAGGATGCGCGGGTTTTTCACCAGCGCCCGGGCAATGCCGGTGCGCTGCTTCTGGCCGCCCGACAGGGTGACGCCCCGTTCGCCCACAAGCGTTTCGTACCCTTGCGGAAAGCCCATGATGTCGTCGTGAAGGCGGGCCTGCCGCGCTGCCCGCTCGATGGCCTCCTGCGGGAAGTCGCCGCCGAAGCCGATGTTGCGGGCGATGGTGGTGGAAAACAGGAAGTTGTCCTGGGGCACGTAGCCGATCTGGCGCCGCAGCGTCGCCAGGGGCAGCCGCAGGATGTCGTGGCCGTCAATGAAGATGGTGCCCGGCGGCGGGTCGAACACCCGCACCAGCAGGTTGGCCAGGGTCGTCTTGCCGCTCCCCGTGCGCCCCACAATGGCCAGCGTCTGCCCCGGCTCCACCACCAGGTTGATGTGGGCCAGCGCCGGCGTGTCGGTGCCCGGATAGGTGAAGGTGAGGTCCCGCAGCTCAATGCGGCCCACCAGCTCCTGGACGGGCGCCGCGTCGGGGGCGTCCGTGATCTCCGGTTTCTCGTTGAAGATGACCCGCAGGCGCTCCACGGAGGCCCTGCCCCGCTGGAGCATGTTGATGACCCAGCCCACGGCCATCATGGGCCAGGTGAGCATGCCCAGGTACATGTTGAAGGCGATGAAATCGCCCAAGCTGATGCGGCCGTAGATGACCAGCGACCCGCCGTAGCCCACCACAATCAGCACGCTCAAGGCCGCCAAGAGCTGCACCAGCGGGTGGAACAAGCCCCAGACCCGCACCAGGCGCATGTTCATGTCCACGTTGTACTGGTTGACCTCGGCGAAGCGCCGGATCTCGGAATCCTCCCGGGTGAAGGCCTTCACGACGCGGATGCCCGCGATGTTCTCCTGCACCCGGTCGGTCAAGTCCGAGAAGGCTTCCTGCACCCGGCGAAACCGGCGGTTGATGAGGCGGCCGAAGTAGGTGACGGTCAGGGCCAGAAGGGGCAGGGGGGCGAGGGCCAGCGCCGTCAGCTGCACATCGGTGGTGCGCAAGAGGATGATAAGGATGGCCGTCGTCATAAAGATCGCGTCGGTGGCCATCACCAGGCCCGGCCCCATGGCCATGCGCACCGCGTTGATGTCGTTGGTCGCGTGGGCCATCAGGTCCCCGATCTTGTGCTCTAGAAAATAGCGGGGCGACAAGGTCTGCAGGTGCGCGTACAACTGATTGCGCAGGGTGTACTCCAATAGGCGCGCCGTGCCCATCACGTAGATGCGCCAATAGTAGCGGCCGAGGGCGATCAGCACGGCCAGGCCCACGATCATGGCGCCGTACAGCCAAATGGCGCCCGCGGTCAGCCGCCCGGTAGGCAGCTCGTCCACGAACCGCCGGATGACTTGGGGCGTGATCAGCTGCAGGACGTTGACGGCGAGCAGGCACAAAAGGCCGGCCACGTAGCGCCAGCGGTAGCGGAGCAGGAATTCCCGAATCAGTGGGAAAGAACTCAAAGGATCGTGTCTCCCCTCGCAGCCGTGGGCGCCTGCGGCCACGGGGCGCGGGATCTCACGAGTACATTATCGCAACGAGATCATTTTGGCAAGCAGGCCCGCCGGCGCGGACATCCCGGTCGGCGAGCCTCCAGACGGAGAGGTGAAGCAGCGTGAAGCGGGTGCTGATCGGTGCCGCTCAGGGCTTTTACGGCGACATCATCGAGCCCGCGTTGGACCTTGCGGAGCGCTCGGACGTGCAGTACCTCTGCTTTGACTGCCTGGCCGAGCTGACGTTGGCCATCCTGCAGAAGGATCGGCAGCGGGATCCTTCCCTGGGCTACACCAAAGACGTGACCACCACCGCCCGGGCCCTTTTGCCCCACGTGCAGCGCAAGGGCATCAAGCTCATCACCAACGCGGGCGGCCTCAATCCGGAGGGCGCGCGCCGGGAAATGATCCGCGTTGCGCAGGAGCTGGGCATCAAAGGCCTGCGCATTGCCGTCGCGGTGGGCGACGACATCCTGGACCGCCTGGATGAGCTGGAGGCCGCCGGCGTCGATCTGTCCGATCGGGAAACCGGGCAGCCCTTGGCGGCGATTCGCGACCGGCTGCTGTTCGCCAACGCATACTTGGGCGCGCGGCCCATCGTGGAAGCGCTGCGCCAGGGCGCGGACGTGGTCATCACCGGCCGCACCACGGACACGGCCCAATTCCTGGCGCCGGCCATCTACGAGCTGGGCTGGGCGCCTGACGACTGGGACCGGCTGGCCCAGGGGCTCGTGCTCGGGCACCTGATGGAGTGCTCGGGCCAGGTGACGGGCGGCAACTTCAGCGGCGACTGGTGGAACGTGCCCGACTTGGACCGCATCGGCTACCCCCTGGCCGAGGTGCGGGAAGACGGGTCTTTCATTTTAACCAAGGCGCCGGGCACCGGCGGGCGGGTATCCGTGGATACGGTGCGGGAGCAGTTCCTGTACGAAATCCACGACCCGAGCACCTACATCACCCCCGACGCCATCGCAGACCTGACCACGGTGCGCATGCAACAGGAAGGGCCCGACCGGGTGCTGGTCAGCGGCGCCCGCGGCCGGCCGGCGCCGCCTACGCTCAAGGCGGTGATGGGCTATCGCAACGGGTTCATGGGCTCGGGGATGATCGGTTTCTCCTGGCCCAAGGCCCTAAGCAAGGCGCGGCGGGCGGCGGAGATCATCCGCAAACAGCTGGACCGCCTTGGGGTGCAGTACGAGGACTATTGGGTCGACTACCTGGGCGTCAACGCCCTGCACGGCCCGGCGGCGCCCATCCCGGACGAGGACCAGATCAACGAGGTGTTCCTGCGGGTGTCCATCCGCACCCGGAACCGGGAGCACGCCGCCCGCCTGGGGCGGCTCTTCCCGCCGCTGGTGCTCAACGGCCCGCCGGGGGTGGCCATGATGCCTTTTGCGGCTTTCACCCGGGAGCTGATAGGCCTCTGGACCGTCCTCATCCCCCGCGAGCTGGTGGAGGAGCGGGTGCGGGTGTCCGTGGAGGAGGTAGCCTGAATCCTCATGGCGAAAGTGCAATTGAAAGATTTGGTACTGGCCCGATCCGGCGACAAGGGGAATACCTGCGACATCAGCGTCTTTGCACCCAATGAAGCGGTGTATGAGCACTTGCGCCGGGTATTGACTCCGGAGCTGGTCAAGGCCCATTTCGGCGAGTGGGTGCAGGGCGAGGTGGAGCGGTTCGAAGTGCCCAACGTGCTGGCCCTGAAGTTTCTGTGCCACGAGGCGCTGGGGGGCGGGGCCAGCTCCTCGCTGCGCCTGGACAACCTGGGCAAGTGCTTCGGATCCAATCTGCTGCGCTTGGAGATCGAGGTTCCGGACCATCTTTTGGCGGGAGGCGATGGCCGGTGACGCCAGTGACCGCACCCATGACGGGCGTGGTGTACCAGCTGCCTGCCGCGGTCGGTACGGACGTGAGCGAGGGCGACAGCGTCGCGATCCTCGAGTCCATGAAGATGCACGTGCCGGTACCCGCGCCCCGGGCGGGTCGGGTCAGAGAGATCCGCGTTCAGGAAGGCGAGTTCGTCGAAGAAGGCGACATCCTGGCCTTCATCGAGTGAGCTCCCTGGGGCTTACATGCCGCCCCGGCGGCGGGTGGCGCGCCGGGTCGCGCCGCGCGGTGGAAGGACGCGGGGCGCATGCGGCGCCCGCGCGCCGCGAACAAGGCCAGGGGGCGGGAGCGGGGAGGACCTGGTCCGATGGGGCAGACGGACCGCCTGCGGGCGGAAATACAGCGGATCGTGGCCGGCGGGCCTGCGCGCTACCATGAGAAACTGCGGGAACAGGGCAAGCTCTTTGTCCGGGAGCGGCTGCGCCGGCTGTTGGATGAAGGCAGCTTTGTGGAGGACGGGCTTTTGGCCCGTTGCGAAGACCCGGAATTGGCCGCGGACGCGGTGGTGACCGGGGTCGGCCGCATCGGCGGCAGGACCGTGTGCGTCATGGCGTCGGATTCCACGGTCAAGGCGGGCTCGTGGGGCGCCCGCACCGTGGAGAAGATCGTCCGGATCCAGGAGCAGGCGCTGCGGATGAACGTGCCCATCGTGTACCTGGTGGACAGCGCCGGCGGCCGGATCACGGACCAGGTGGAGATGTTTCCGGGCCGGCGCCACGCGGGCCGTATCTTCTACAACCAGGTGAAGATGTCCGGGCGGGTACCCCAGGTGTGCGTCCTGTTCGGCCCTTCGCCCGCGGGCGCGGCGTACCTGCCCGCCCTGTCCGATGTGGTCGTCATGGTGGACGGCAACGCGAGCGCCTTTCTGGGTTCGCCGCGCATGGCCGAGATGGTCATCGGGGAAAAGGTGGACCTGGAGACGATGGGCGGCGCCCGCATGCACTGCAGCGTCAGCGGTCTGGGCGATTTCCTCGTGGCGTCGGAGGAGGAGGCCATCGACCTCACCCGCCGCTACTTGTCCTACATGCCCGGCAACTGGAAAGAGCGCCCCGCCGCCGCGCCGCCGCGGGCGCCGGCCAGCGCGACGCCCCTGTCGGCGGTGGTGCCCAAGGACCAGAACACGCCCTTCAACATGTACCGCTTCATCGACGGGCTCGTCGATGCGGACAGCTTCCTTGAGGTGAAGCGGGAGTTTGCGCCGGAGCTCATCACAGGCCTCGCCCGGCTCAACGGCCAGGTCATCGGCATCGTCGCCAACCAGCCGGCCGTCAAGGGCGGGGTGCTGTTTGTGGATTCCGCCGACAAGGGCGCGCGGTTCATCTGGCTGTGCAACGCCTACAACATCCCGCTGCTGTTCCTGGCCGACGTGCCCGGCTTCATGATCGGGTCACGGGTGGAGCGGCAAGGCATCATTCGGCACGGGGCCAAGATGATCTGCGCGGTGTCGGAGGCGACGGTGCCCAAGATCTCCGTCATCGTGCGCAAGGCGTACGGCGCGGGCCTGTACGCCATGGCGGGACCGGCCTTTGAGCCCGATGCGTGCATCGCGCTGCCCATGGCGCAGATCGCCATCATGGGGCCGGAGGCGGCGGTGAACGCGGTCTACTACAACAAGATCCAAGAGCTACCCGAGGAGGAGCGGCCGGCCTTCGTCGCGGCCAAGCGGGCCGAGTACGCCGCGGACATCGACATCTTCCGCTTGGCGTCGGAGCTGATCGTGGACGCGGTGGTGGACCCCGACGACCTGCGGGCGGAGCTTATCCGCCGGTTTGCCGCGTGCGCCGGCAAGGCCGAGACGTTCACAGAGCGCCGCTGCCCCGTCTATCCGGTTTGACTGGAGTGTGATGCACCACGGCGGTGCTGGTCACGGGGGCCGCAGGCTTTGTCGGCCGGCACGTGGTGGCCGGCTTGCGCCGGGCCCGCTGTCAGGTGCGTTGCCTCGTGCGGCCGGGCGGCGCGAGGCGGTTGGGGCCGGTGGCCGCGGGCGTGGAGGTGGTGGCCCTGGACCTGCGGGCGCCGGCGGAGCAATGGGCGCCGGTGCTGCGCGGGGTGACGGCGGTGGTTCACACCGCCGCCCTGCGGGCGGAGCGGCCGTGGCGCGGGGAGACGTTCCAGACCATCCACGTGGACGCCACGGCGCGCCTTTTGGCGGCCGCCCGGGCCGCGGGCGTGCAGCGCTGGGTACAGGTGAGCTGCCTGGGGGCGGCTGCCGACGCCGACCTGGAATACTTGCGCACCAAGGCGGCGGCCGAGGCGCTGGTGCAGGCCAGCGGGCTGGAGTGGACCATCCTCCGGTGCGGCCTCATCTATGGCCCTGGCGACGGGCGCATCACGCGCCTGGCCCGTTGGATGTCGTGGTGGGGCCGGACGCCGGTGGTGGGCGACGGCCAGTTCCTGGTGCAGCCCATTGCGGTGGGCGACGTGGTGGCGGGCTGCGTGCGGGCGGCCACCGGCGGCGGACTCGCGGGGCGGGTGCTCTTGGCTGCGGGGCCGGACGCGTTTCCGTTCCGGGACATGATGGAGTTGTTGGCCGCAGCGCTGGACCGGCGGATGACCCTGTTTCGCATCCCGGTGGGGTTGGCCCGGAGTCTTGCCGCGCTGGGGTGCGCGGGCGGCATCGTGCCGTGGACCGCGCACGAGCTGCAGGTCATGCTGCGGGGACAGACGTGCGACCCGCGGGAATACTTCCGGGCTGCCGGCATCCAGCGGCCGCTGCCTTTCAGCGCTGCCGTGCGGGCGTACCTGGGGGCCTAGAGGCGCGGGCCGCACCGGCCGGGGCATCCGGCCGTGCCTGAGGCTGTCGCCGCGCAGCGGACGAATACATCCAAAAGGAGGCTGTCGATTGATGCGCATCCGGTATTTGGGCCATGCAGCGTTCTTCATCGAAGCGGACGGCAAGCGGGTGGTGTTTGACCCCTTCCTGAGCGGCAATCCCAACGCCCCCGTGAAGCCCGACGAGATCTCGGCGGACGGGATCGTGCTCACCCACGGCCACGCCGACCACGTGGGCGACGCGGTGGCCATCGCCCAGCGCACGGGGGCGCTGATCGTGGCGCCGGTGGAGCTGGCCAACTGGATCAGCAAGCAGGGGGCGCCGCGGGTGCACGGCATGAACTTCGGCGGTTCCCGCCAGTTCGACTTCGGCCACCTCAAGATGGTGCCCGCCTGGCACAGCTCGTCCGTGGACGGGCCCAACGGGCCCATCTACCTGGGGAACCCGGCCGGCTTCATCCTCACCCTGGGCGGCGTGTCGGTGTACCACGCGGGCGACACCAGCCTCTTCGGCGACATGGAGCTCATCGGCCGCCGCCACCGCATCGATGTGGCGCTGTTGCCCATCGGCGACAACTACACCATGGGGCCCGAGGACGCCGCATACGCGGTGGAGCTGATCAAGCCCCGCTGGGTCATCCCCATCCACTACAACACCTTCCCCGTCATCCAGCAGGATCCCCACGCCTTCGCCCGGCTGGCCGAGCAGGCCGGTGCCCGCTGCCAGGTGCTCGCGCCGGGCGAGGAGTGGACGGTGCCGGCGTAAGGGCCGCGCAGCCCGGCCGCGCTGGGGCGGCCCCATCTGTGGGCGCGCGAGCGGGCCCCGCGGCGGCAAGGCGTGGCCCGGCCCCCAGCGCGGCCGTGCGCGGCCAGGAACCGTGGGCAGTTAGGAACCGTGTGCAGCTAGGGACCGTGGGCAGGAGGCGGCGGCATGGGAACGCCCGACCAGATTGGCATCGCGTGCGTGCAGGCGCGCGTCAGCATCGAGGACTACTTGACCGAGGAATCGTTCCGCAGCCTGGTGGACCGGCTCATGAGCCGGTCCGCCTTGGCCATGCCGGAAGATGTGCCGCGCCTGGTGGTGTTCCCGGAGGACTTCGCCTCCGGCTGCACCTTTGTGGGCGAAGGGGATGCGGTCCGCAACGCCGCCGGCCTGCGGGCGGCGGTGGAGGCGGTGGTGCGGCGTCACCTGCCGGCGGTGCTTTCCCGCCGGCTGCGCCACCGCGTGAGCTGGGTGCGGGCCCTGGCCCTTCACCGCGCCGCCGACGTGGCCCGGCTGTACCTGGACACCTTCAGCGCCGCCGCTCGCCGCTACGGGGCCTACGTCTTGGCGGGCACCGTGCTCCTGCCGGAGTTGGATGACTCCCTGGAACCCCGGGGCAGCGAAGTCTACAACACCGCCTTTTTCTTTGGCCCCGACGGACGCCTGGTCGGCACCCAGCGCAAGGCGTTCCTCATCCCGCTGGAGGGCGCGGAGGGCCTGGATCTGAGCACTGGCCGGGTGGAGGAGCTGACGGCCTGGGATACCGAGCTGGGGCGCATCGGCGTCGCGATCTGCTTGGACGCCTTCCAGGCGCCCGTCATCCAGCGCTTGGCGGCCCTGGACCTGGACATCCTGCTGCAGCCGTCGGCCAATCCGGAGCCGTGGTCCGAATGGCAGCAAGGCGA
>DATCKT010000212.1:0-3225 GCA_036562195.1 Limnochordales bacterium | reverse complement strand
GTGCGGGCCGGGGCCCAGCTGGTGGCGGTGAACATGGACATGACCGTGCCAGCCAACGACGGCCTGGAACCCGGCGCCGGCGCCATCGCGGCCGCCGTCGCCGCCATGGTGGGACGCCCGCCCGACGTGATGGTGGGCAAGCCGAGCCCGCTTTTGTTGCAGCAGGCGCTGGACGCCTTTGGCCTGCACCCGTCCCAATGCGTGATGGTGGGCGACACCCTGGAGGCCGATATCGCCGCCGGCAAGCGCCTGGGCATGAAGACCGCCCTGGTCCTCACCGGCAACACGGCCCCGAGCGATCTGGAGAACGGCGCCGCGCTGCCGCCCGCCCTTGTGCCCGACGTGGTGTTGGAATCCCTCACCGAACTGCTGCGCTACGAGCGGGAAGGGTACCCTGCCTGAGGGACCGGCTCCGGGGCCCAACGTTCCTAACTTTGTCGGTTCTTGCGTGTTGGGTTCCGCACTGGCGCCCGGGTCGGGGCCAGGTTGACGGCGAAGGGGGAGGGCCGTCCGTGGACGCCCCTGCGTCACCCATGCAACGGCGTGTGCCCGCCGGCGAGAGCCGGGCGGCCGCGAGCTACCAAAGCGTCTTGCGCTTTTACCTCCCCCTGTGTTTCACCTCGGTCGCGAACATGAGCACCAACAGCATCGTCAACGCGGGCCTCGCGCGCACCGCGGATCCGACCATTGCCCTCGCGGCCTATGGGGTGGCGCGGGGCGTCCTCTCCATGATTGACAGCTTCCTGCAGACCGTCCGGCCCGCGGCGGTGGCGCTCATCCGGGACGACCGCTCCTACCGGATGGTGTGGGTGGTCGTCGCGCTCCAGGCCCTCTTCATGACGCTGGGCATCGCGGCCACGGCGTTCACCCCGTTGGGCGATTGGCTCTTCGTGACCGTGCTGGGTGTGGCGCCGCCGGTGGCCCGCGGCGCGCGCCTGGCGATGGCGGTGTTCGTCCCCATGCCGGCCTGCATGGCGTGGCGGTGCTTTCAGCAAGGTTTGCTCATCGCCCACAAGGTGACGACCCACGTCCTGTTGGGAGCCTTGTCGCGGCCCATCCTGTGCGCCGCGCTCATCTTTGGGCTGGTCGCCCTGGGCGACGGCCTGCCTGGGGTCGTGGCGGGCGCGGTGGCGCTGGTGGCGGTCATCTTCGCGGAAGGCGTCATTCTCCGGTTTGTGATCGACCGGCGCGGCTACGCGTGGAGCCGCGTGTTTCGCACCGGCGACCCGGGCCCCGCCACCAGCTACCGGGCTGTCCTGATGTTCCTGCTGCCCCTCTTTCTGCAGACGTACTTGAAGACCGTCACCCAGCCCATTTTGGACGGGGCCATGGCGCGCGGCCTCAACCCCACGGTGTCGCTGGCGGTGTTCGCCCTCAGTTGGCAGTTCGCCCGCCTGTTTGTGGGGCCGGCGCAGATGGTGCACCAGGCGAGCTTGGTGCTGGGGCGGGAGGCGGAGGCGCGGCGCGTCGTGTACCGGGCCAGCGTGGGCATCGGGCTGGGATTGAGCGCTTGCCTTTTCGCCCTGTCCGCCACCCACGGGGCGGGCCTGCTCTTCCGCGTCCTCTTTGCGCTGCCACAGGACCTGGCACCCCTGGCCGAACAGGTGCTGCTGACGCTGAGCCCGGTGCCGCTCATCATCGCGTGGCGAGAGTACTACTGGGGCCTGCTCCTCCAGGGGGGAAGGACCGGTCTCATCGGCACCGGCAAGACGCTGGGCGTGGGCGTGACGGTGGTGGCCGCCGCGGTGGGCGTGCTCTATGTGCCGCTGGCGGGGGCCGTGGTGGCCGGGCTCGCCATGACTGCCGGCGAGCTGGTGGAGTCGGCCGTGGTGGTCTGGTACGCCCGCCGCTCACCGGCCGTGCGGCAGGCGGCCGCGGCGTAACACGTCACCTGCCCGTCGCGTCCTGCTCCACGACGGCGGCCAGCTGTGCCAAGTCCGGCCGGATCAAGCGCACGGTGGGCGCGCCGGCGCGGGCGCTCCGGCTTCAAGGCTGCGCGAAGGGGGCGCAGGCGGCCACCCTGCGGCTGGCATGACCCTACGGCCGGCAGCACGTGCTTTATAGAGGTGACGCCGGTGTGGCCAAAAAAGGGGCAAGCCGGGTTTCGACCCGGCTTGCCCAACACCTGCCCCGCAAGCCCCCGAGAGACGGTCGACTCATCCCTCGGACGGGCCGTAGTGCCGGTGGCGCAGGTTGATGGTGACGATGCGCTCCTCCGTCATCTCCCGGATGGCGTACTTGGGACCTTCCTTGCCGATCCCGCTCTTCTTGATCCCGCCGTAGGGGAGGTTGTCCGCCCGGTAGTTGGACGTGTCGTTGATGTTGACGCCGCCGAATTCCAGCCGGCGGGCGCAGTAGAGGGCGGTTTCCAGGCTCTCGGTAAAGACGCCCGCCTGCAGCCCGTAGGGCGTGTTGTTGAGCCGATCGATGGCGTCGTCCAGGTCGTCGAAGGGGATCACGGAGAGCACCGGGGCGAAAATCTCCTCGCAGACCACCTTCATGTCCTCGGTAACGCCGGTGAGGATCGTGGGGGCGAAGAGGGTTCCCTGACGGGTACCGCCTATAACGACCCGGGCGCCCGCCGCCACGGCTTCCTGCACCCACGCCTCGGCGCGGGCCGCCGCTTGCTCGCTGATCATGGGGCCCACGTCGGTGGCTTCGTCCATCGGGTCCCCCACCACCAGCTTCTGCACGGCGGGCGCCAGCTTGGTCAAAAGCTCTTCCTCCCGGGAGCGGTGCACATACAGGCGCTGCAGCGACACGCACACCTGTCCCGCCTTGCGGAAGGAGCCGCGCACAATGTAGGGCACGGCGCGGTCGATGTCCGCGTCGGCGCAGACGATGCTGCCTGAGTTGTTGCCCAGCTCAAGGAGCACTCGACGCAGGCCCGTGGCCGCCTTGATGTGCTGGCCCACCGCCGCGCTGCCGGTGAAGGTGTAGAGGCGGATGCGGGGATCCGCGAGCAGCCACTCGCCCACGTCGTTGGTGGAGCCGGTGACCACGTTGTAGTAGCCGGCGGGCAGGCCCGCCTCCTCCAGCAGCCGGGCTAGGTAAAGGGCCGTCAGCGGCGCCACCGGGGGTGGCTTGACCACCAGGGTGTTGCCGGCGGCCAGGGCCGGCGCCACCTTGTGGGCCACCAGGTTGAGGGGGAAATTGAAGGGGGTGATGGCCGCCACCACCCCCACGGGCCGCCGCACGAAGAAGCCGAAGTACCCCTCCCCCGCG
>DATCKT010000209.1:0-19489 GCA_036562195.1 Limnochordales bacterium | reverse complement strand
CTGCTGGCGTACTTCGAGATGTTCCAGCGGGACCGGGAGCGGCTGGCCGACTGCCGCCGGCGCACGGCCGTCTCGCCCCTTGGCGCGGGCGCCTTGGCCGGCGTGACGCTGCCCATCGACCGCTGGGCCACGGCGCGGGAGTTGGGTTTCCACGACATCGCGGCCAACAGCATCGACGCGGTCAGCGACCGGGACTTCATCATCGAGCTCGTGGCCGACCTGGCGCTGGTCATGATGCACTTGAGCCGCCTGTGCGAAGAGGTCATCCTGTGGTGCAGCGCCGAGTTCGGGTTTCTGGAGCTGGATGACGCCTACAGCACCGGCAGCAGCATGATGCCGCAGAAGAAAAACCCCGACATCGCGGAGCTGGCCCGGGGCAAGACGGGGCGAGTCTACGGCCACCTCATGGGCCTGCTCACGGTGATGAAGGGCCTCCCCTTGGCGTACAACAAGGACATGCAGGAGGACAAGGAGGCGCTCTTTGACGCCGTGGACACGGTGCTGGGGTGCCTTGAGGCGATGGAGCCCATGCTGGCCACGGCGCAGGTGCGGCGCGACCGGATGCTGGCGGCGGCGCAGGACGGGTTTTTGAACGCCACCGACCTGGCCGACTACCTGGTGCGCAAGGGCGTGCCGTTCCGGGACGCGCACGCCGCCGTCGGGCAGGCGGTGCTCTACGCTATCCAGCATGGCCGGCGCCTGGAGGAGCTCCCCTTGGAGGTGCTGCGGCAGTTCTCGCCAGCGATTGAAGAGGACGTGTACCAGGCGCTGGACGTGCGGCAGTGCGTGGCGGCCAGGCAGAGCGCCGGCGGCACCGCGCCCGCCGCGGTGGAGGAAGGCTTGCGGCGGGCCAAGGCGCTGCTGGGGCAGGCGCCGTAGGGCCCCGCCGAATCAGCGCCGGGCGCGATGGAGTTTCTCAGCATCAGCGTCGGCTGCGATAGAATTTCCCCCACTCAGCGCCGCGCGCTGTAGGGTTTCTCACCATCAGCGCACGGGGATGCCCGCCCGGCGCATGTATTCCTTGGCCTCGGCGATGGTGTACTGGCCGAAGTGGAAGATGGAGGCCGCCAGCACCGCGTCGGCGTGGCCGATGAGGACCGCGTCCACCAGGTGCTGCAGCGTCCCAGCGCCGCCCGACGCGATGACCGGCACGCCCACCCGCTCGGCCACGGCCCGGTTCAGCTCGTTGTCGTAGCCGTCCTGGGTGCCGTCGGCGTCGATGCTGTTGAGCGCAAGCTCGCCGGCGCCGCGGCGCACGCCTTCTTCGGCCCATTTGAGCACGTCCATGCCCGTCGGGGTGCGCCCGCCGTCGATGACCACTTCCCACCAGACGGAGCCGTCGGGCCGGATGCGGCGCGCGCAGTCAATCGACAGCACCACGCACTGGCTGCCGAAGCGCTCCGCGCCTTCATTGATAAGGTCGGGCCGCCGCACGGCCGCCGAGTTGACCGAGATTTTGTCCGCGCCCGCCGCCAGGAGCTCCCGCATCTGCTGCACGTCGCTGACGCCGCCGCCCACCGTGAAGGGAATGAACACCTGCTCCGCCGTGCGCCGGGCCACGTCCACCATGGTGCGCCGCCCCTCGGCCGAAGCGGTGATGTCGTAGAAGACCAGCTCGTCCGCGCCTTCCCGATCGTAGAAGGCGGCCAGCTCCACCGGGTCGCCCGCGTCCTTGATGTCCAAAAAGCGCGTGCCCTTCACGACGCGCCCGTTGCGCACGTCGAGGCACGGGATGATGCGTTTGGCCAGCATGGTGATGACCTCCTGGGCTGGGCCGGCGGGCGCCCCCGGCCTGTCCGTCCAGGGCTATGGGTGCCGCCCTGTCCGTTCCGGCCTGACCGTTCGGGCCTGTCCGACCCGTTCTGGCCGGTTGTCGCCGGCGCTCGCCGGTTCTCGACCGTAGCCGCCACTGGGCGCCGGCCGCGCCCTAGCCGCACAGCGTGACGAAGTTGCGCAAGATCTGCAAGCCCACCCGGCTGGACTTCTCGGGGTGGAACTGCACCGCCATGACGTTGTCCGCTTCCACGGCCGAGCAGTACTCGATGCCGTAGTCGGTGGTCGCCGCGATGACGCCCGGGTCGTCGGGCGCGACGTAGTACGAATGGACGAAATACACGTGGCTGCCCGGCTCGACGCCGGCGAAAAGGCGCGTCGGGCGAGGGAACCGCAGGGTGTTCCAGCCGATCTGGGGCACCTTGAGGTCGCCCGGAAACCGGAGCACCCGCCCCCGGAGGATGCCGAGGCCTTGCGGCAGCGGGGCGTCGGGGGCGAAGCGCTCTTCGCTCGTGTCAAAGAGCAGCTGCAACCCAAGGCAAATGCCCAGGAACGGCTTGCCCGACCGGACGGCCCGGTGGATGGGCTCGATGAGGCCGGCGGCCCGCAGGTTGTCCATGGCCTGCCCGAAAGCCCCCACCCCCGGCAGCACCACGCCCGCGGCCTGCTCGAGCAAGCGGGCGTCCTGGGTGATGACGGCCTCCGCGCCCACGTGGGCCAGGGCTTTCTCCACGCTGCGCAGGTTTCCCATGCCGTAGTCGATGATGGCGACCATGTCCGGCCCCTCCGTGCCGTCCGACGACCCGTGCATGCAGCTCGTATGCCGGGTTTTCGTGCTGCTTGGATGCTCTTACGGTAGCACACGCCGCGGCGGCCGCCCAGGGGGGCGGGCAATGTCAGAAATGTACAACGGCGGAGGCCGGCCGGGGGCTCCGACAGGCCGGAGGGCTCTGACCGGTCGGGGACTGCGCCGGCCGGGGCTGCGGCCAGCTGGGGGCTCCGACCGTCCGGGGCCTACGGGCCGCACGGGACGGCGGGCTGGCCCGGATGGTGCCGGCCCACCGGCGGGACGGTCACAGCCGAAGCTCGACCCGGTATTCCCGCAGCCACGTGTCGATTTCGATGAGGTAGGCGAAGAACTGGGGCCCCGTCATCAACTGGCCGAACCACGGTTCATCAAACCCGGCGTCCGCCAGGGCCATCTCCCGCACGCGCGGCACGTCGATCAGGAGCCGCAGGGGCGAAGCGGGGTCCGCCAAGATCTCCAGCGCCCGCCGGCGCACGGCCGCGGCGTACTCGGGCTGGTGGCTCTTGGGGTAGGGGTTCTTGCGCCGCTGCAGGACCTCATCGGGCAAGACGCCGGCCAGCGCCCGGCGCAGCAGGCCCTTCTCGCGGCCGTCGCACGCCTTGAAGCTCCACGGCACGTTCCACATGTATTCCACCAACCGGTGGTCGGCGAAGGGCACCCGCGCTTCCAGGCCGGAGGCCATGCTCATGCGGTCCTTGCGGTTGAGCAGCGTCACCATGAACCAGGTGAGGTTCAAGTAGGCGATTTCCCGCAGGCGGCGCTCCCGTGGGGACTCGCCGGGGAGGTGCGGCACCTCGGCCAAGCTTTCCCGGTACCTCTGGGCCACGTATTCTTGCGGGCGCAGGCGCTCCCGCAGCCACGGCGCCAGCCACGCCTCCCTCAAGTGCGTCGAGCGGGACCACGGGAAGGTGTCCGCCTGCAGGATGTCCTCGCGGTGAAACCAGGGGTAACCGCCGAAGATCTCGTCGGCGCACTCGCCCGACAAGGCCACCGTCGCGCCCCGCTTGATCTCGCGGCAGAAAAGGAGCAAAGACGCGTCGATGTCGGCCATGCCCGGCAGATCCCGGGCCCGCACCGCGGCGGGCAGGGCTTCCGCCAGCTGTTCGCCGTCAATGAGCACCTGGTGGTGCACGGTGCCCAGCTGCTCGGCCACCAGTTGAATGTAGTGGTTGTCGGAGTCGGGCTGGAACGCGCTGGGGCGGAAGTGAGCCGCGTTTCCCTTGTAATCGACGGAATAGGTGTGGAGGGGCCCCTTGCCCTGCTCCGCGAAGGCCCGCGCGGCGAAGGCGGTGATGGCGCTTGAGTCCACGCCCCCGGAGAGCAGCGTGCACACGGGCACATCGGCCACCAGCTGCCGCCGCACGGCGTCCGCCAAGAGCTCCCGCACCCGGGCCACGGTGGTGTCCAGGTCGTCCTCATGCGGCCGGCTTTCCAACCGCCAGTACCGCCGGTGGGAAACCCCCTGCGGCGTTACGGTGACGCACCAGCCCGGTTTCACCTCCCGCATGTCGCGGTAGATGGCGTGGCCGGGCGTGCGGGCCGGGCCCAGCGCGAACACTTCCGCAAGCCCCTCGGCGTCCACCGCGGCGGTTACCCGCGGGTGGGCCAGGAGAGCCTTGGGTTCGGAGCCGAACACGAAGCAGTCGCCCAGATCGGCGTAGAACAGGGGCTTGACGCCCAGCCGGTCGCGGGCCAAGAACAGGGTCTGGGCCGCTTCGTCCCAGACGGCGAAGGCGAAGATGCCGTTCAGGCGCTCCAGGCACCGCTCGCCCCATTCGATATAGGAAACCAGCAGCACTTCGGTGTCGCAGCGGGTGTGAAACCGCCAGCCGCGCGCCTCCAGGTCGGCGCGCAGTTCGTCGGTGTTGTAAAGCTCGCCGTTGTAGGTGATGACGACGGGCTGGCCGCCGACCCGCCGCTCCATGGGCTGGGCGCCGCCTTCGGGGTCCAACACCGCCAGCCGGCGATGGACCAGCACCGCGGTCCGGTTCATGAACACGCCCGCGCCGTCGGGCCCCCGGCAGGCCATGGTCTGCGCCATCGCTTCGGCGATCGGTTCCCTCGGTTGCACGCTGCCGCGGCGATCGACCCAGCCGGCGATTCCACACATGGGCAGGGACACTCCTCGTCGACGTTTGGCGGGCACATCTGTCGGCCCCGGCGCGGGCCGGGCGGCCGCCCTCGCATAACGCCCGCCTAACCAGGATAAGGCGGAACGGACGCCGGGGTGACTGCGGGCCCGCATGTATACCATGCAAAGGAAGCCCGGCACCGGGTCCTCCACCGGGCCGGGCACCGGGAGCCTCGGGAGGGCCGCCGGGCCATGCACCCGGAGCCGCGAGAGGCCCACCGGCTGTACCCGGCAGCTCCAGAGGGCTATCGCGCCGGGCACCGGGAGCCTCGACTGGGCCGTCCTGCGGGGCCGCCCGTATCCTTATCCAGCCGCGGGAAACCGCCTCGCCCTGCTCGTCCGGCACGGCGCCTTCTTTCGGGGAGCGGGAGCGAGGAGCGGTTTTGGGGACAGGCTTGCAGGTTCGTCGCATTTTCTCCCTTGTGTCCCCGCCGCCGATGTGGTATAAAAACTAACGCCAAGTGAATAAGTATGCGAGCCGCACACGGGTAGTCCCCTGTGCGCGACTCACCCATGGGGCGGGGTTGTATGCGGGCACATGTGGTATTGGAAGACGGCTTTCACCTGGTGGGTGAGGCGTTCGTAGGGGACGGCGAGGTGTGCGGCGAGATTGTCTTCAACACCGCCCACACCGGCTACCAGGAAGTGCTCACGGACCCGTCCTACAGCGGGCAGGCGGTGGTCTTCACCTACCCGCACATCGGCAACTACGGCGTCAATCCCGAGGACGCCGAATCGGCCCGCATCGCGCCCTGCGCCCTCATCGTGCGGGAATACACCCCGCGTCCGTCCAACTGGCGGGCCCAGTTGAGCCTGGCCGAATGGCTCGCGGGCACCGGCGTCATCGGCGTGCACCAGGTGGACACCCGCGCGCTCGTGCGCCATCTGCGGGAAGCCGGCGCCCTCAAGGGCGTCATCGCCACCCGGGACGGCGACCTGGACGAGGACGAACGCATGGAGCTCGCGGCCAAGGCGGCGGCGAGCCCAGGGGTCGTAGGCCAGGATCTGGTGCGCTTCGTCGGCTGCCGGGAGGCGTATGAGTATGCGTCCGGCGACCGCGCCCACGTGGCGGTGCTGGACTTCGGCTGCAAAAAGAGCATCCTGGACAGCCTGGCGGGCCTCGGGTGCCGGGTGACGGTGCTGCCGGCCACGGCGCCGGCGCAGGAGATCCTGGCCCTCGGACCCGATGCGCTGGTGCTTTCCAACGGGCCGGGGGACCCGACCGCCCTCTCCTACGTGGTGGAAACCGTCGACCGGCTCATGGGCCGCCTGCCCATGCTGGGGATCTGCCTGGGCCATCAGATCATCGCCCAAGCCGCGGGCCTGCCCATCTACAAGCTGAAGTTCGGCCATCACGGCATCAACCACCCGGTGAAGGACCTGTTGACCGGCAGGGTGGAGGTCACCAGCCAAAACCACGGCTTCGCCGTCGCCACCCCCGGCGACGCCAACGAGTTTCGCGTCCGGCGGCCGGAGGGGGCGGTGGAGGCGCTGGTCAGCCACCGCAGCCTCTACGACGGTACGGTGGAGGGGCTCGCGTTTCCCGAGCTCAAGGCATACAGCGTCCAGTATCACCCGGAGGCGGGCCCCGGCCCCCACGACGCCCGGGTGCATTTTGGCCGGTTTCTTGAGAGGATTGGTGTCTAAATGCCCAAGCGGACGGACATCAAGAGCATCCTGATCATCGGCTCGGGGCCCATCGTCATCGGGCAGGCGTGCGAGTTCGACTATTCGGGTTCGCAGGCGTGCAAGGCGCTGCGCCAGGAGGGCTACCGGGTCATCCTCGTCAACAGCAACCCGGCCACCATCATGACGGACCCGGACATGGCCGACGCGACGTACATCGAGCCCTTGACGGTGGAGGCGCTGACGGCGGTCATCGCCAAGGAGCGGCCCGATGCGCTGCTGCCCACCATGGGCGGCCAGACGGGCTTGAACCTGGCCTTTGCCCTGGCCCGGGCGGGGGTGCTGGAGCAGTACGGGGTGGAGCTCATCGGCGCTTCGGCGGAGGTCATCGAGCGGGCCGAGGACCGGCTCTTGTTCCGGGAAACCATGCGGGCGGCGGGGCTGGACGTGCTGCGCTCGGAGCTGGTTTCCAGCGTTGAGGAGGCGGAGGCTTTCGCCCGGGAGACGGGCTACCCCGTGATCATCCGGCCGTCGTTCACGCTGGGCGGCACCGGGGGCGGCATCGCGTACAACCACGACGACCTGGTGCGCATCGTACAGCGGGGCCTGGCCGACAGCCCGGTGCACACGGTGCTGGTGGAAGAGTCCGCCTTGGGCTGGAAAGAGTTTGAACTGGAGCTCATGCGGGACAAGGCGGGCAACGTGGTCATCGTTTGTTCCATCGAGAACCTGGACCCCATGGGCGTCCACACCGGCGACAGCATCACGGTGGCGCCGAGCCAGACGTTGACGGACCGGGAATACCAGGCCATGCGCAACGCGGCCATCACGTGCCTGCAAGCCATCGGCGTGGAAACAGGCGGCGCGAACGTGCAGTTCGCCGTGGAGCCCCGCACCGGGCGCATGGTCATCATCGAGATGAATCCCCGGGTGTCCCGCTCGTCGGCGCTGGCGTCCAAGGCGACGGGCTACCCCATCGCCAAGATCGCGGCCCTGGTGGCCGTCGGGTACACGCTGGATGAGATTCCCAACGACATCACCAAGACCACGCCCGCGTCCTTTGAGCCGGCCATCGACTACTGCGTGGTGAAGGTGCCCCGGTTCGACTTCAACAAGTTCCCCGACGCCGACCCCACGCTGGGCACGCAGATGAAGGCCGTGGGCGAGGTGATGGCCATCGGCCGCACCTTCAAGGAAGCGCTGCAGAAGGCGCTGCGCTCTTTGGAGATCGGTTGGCCGGGGCTGGTGGGCCTTGGCGAGGGCACGGGCATCGAACAGGTGCGGGAAGCCCTGCGGGTGCCGTCGCCCGACCGGCTGGCGGCGGTGGCGACCGCGCTGCGCCTCGGCATCCCCGCGCAGGAGATTTGCGCGCTGACGGGCATCGACCCGTGGTTCGTGGACCAGATCGGCGAGCTGGTGCGGACCGAGGACGAGCTGCGGGCGGGGGCCGGCGCCCCGTCGCCGGCACATCTCAACGGTACTGCGGCGCCGAGCGCGTCGGCTTCGACGGGTGCGCAGCCGGTGTCCGCCGTTCCGCATCGGGCGTCCGGCGTTCCGCATCGGGCGTCCGGCGTTCCGCATCCGGCGTCGGCCGTTCCGCAGCCGGCGTCCGCCGTTGCGCAGCCGGCTGCCGCGGCTTCCTCCTGGACGGCGCCTGAACGGTTGTGGCGGTTCAAGCAGCTGGGTTTCTCCGACCAGCAGATCGCGAGAGCGGTGGGGGAAGCGGAGGCCGCCGTGCGGGACGCCCGCCGGGCGGCCGGCGTGCGCCCGGCGTATAAGCTTGTGGACACGTGCGCCGGCGAGTTCGAGGCCCACACGCCGTACTTCTACTCGGCGTATGAACGGGAAAGCGAGGCCCGCCGGGACGGGCGCCCCAGCATCGTCATCCTGGGCGGCGGGCCCAACCGCATCGGCCAGGGCATCGAGTTTGACTACTGCTGCGTCCAAGCCGCGATTGCGGCCCGGGAGCTGGGGTACGCGGTGGCCATGGTCAACTGCAACCCCGAGACGGTCAGCACCGACTACGACATCTCCGACCGCCTCTATTTCGAGCCCCTGACGCTGGAGGACGTGCTGCACATCGTGGAGGTGGAGCAGCCGGTGGGGGTCATCGTCCAGTTCGGCGGCCAGACGCCGCTCAAGCTGGCCATGGCCCTCAAGCGGGCAGGCGTGCCCATCCTGGGCACGTCGCCTGAGTCCATCCACCTGGCCGAGGACCGGGAGGCGTTCCAGCGGCTCCTAAACGAGCTGGGTCTCAAGCAGGCCCCCGGCGTCACGGTGCACTCCGTGGAGGAGGCCAAGCGGGCCGCCGCCCAACTGGGCTATCCCGTGCTGGTGCGGCCCTCCTACGTGCTGGGCGGGCGGGCCATGGAAATTGTGTACCACGAAGAGCACCTGGAACGGTACGTGCGGGCGGCGGTCGCGGTCGATCCGGAGCAGCCCATCCTCATCGACACGTACCTGCGGGATGCCTTCGAGCTGGACGTGGACGCGGTCAGCGACGGTGAGCGGGTCACCATCGCCGGGATTCTCGAGCACGTGGAGGAGGCAGGGGTGCACTCGGGCGACAGCGCGTGCTCCATCCCGGCGACGCGGCTGCCCAAGGCGGTGGCCGACGAAGTGATGCGCCAGGTGACGGTGCTGGCCAAGGCGCTGCGGGTCGTGGGCCTCATGAACGTGCAGTTCGCGTGGACGGGGGATGAGCTCTACGTCCTGGAAGTGAACCCGCGGGCCTCACGGACGGTGCCTTTTGTCAGCAAGGCGGTGGGCGTGCCCCTGGCCCGGGTGGCCACCCGGGTGATGCTGGGCCAGCCGCTGGATCTGCCCGAACGGCTGCCGGAGCCCCAGGAGATTGCGGTCAAGGAAGTCGTGTTCCCGTTCGGCAAGTTCGACGGCGTCGACCCGGTGCTGGGGCCGGAGATGCGCTCCACCGGGGAAGTGATGGCCTGGGGCGAGGACCTGCCCATCGCGTACTGGAAAGCCCAGGCGGCGGCGGGGTCGCGGCTGCCCGACGAGGGCACGGTCTACCTGCAGGCCGGACCGCTGCGGATGGCGTCCGTGCTGCCGGCAGCCCAGTTGCTGCAGAAACTCGGGTTCGCGCTCCAGGCGGAGCCGGCCACGGCCGCCTATCTCGCCGAGAAGGGTGTCGCGGTCGGCGTTCTCGCGGAGGACGCGGCGGCGTCCGCCATGGCGCGGGGAGAAATCCAGATGCTGGTCAGCCTGCCCGACCCCGGTCAGACGCCGCGCGCCGGCCGCGCCCTGAGGCAGCGGGCCATCCGCTGCAACGTGCCGCTGTACACCACCGGTTTCGGCGCGCATCTGGCCGCCCAAGCCATCGCCGCATGGCGGGAGCGGGGCAGCTGGCAGGTGCGGAGCCTCCAGGAGCGGGCGCAGGCGCAGGCTGAGCTGCGGGTCCGGGTGCAGGCCCGGCCACCCCATCCGGTGCCGGCGCCGCCGGTCGAGGCGCTGGACCAGCCGCCGGCCGATGGCCAGCCTGTAACCCGGCCGGCCGCCGTGCGGGCAGTGGGCCATTGAGGGCGAGCTGTATGCTAAACAGCTAGGCGTTAAACAACTAGGTGCGCTCCGCGACCTTGTACCCCTCAGCGCTCGGCGAAGACGTACTCCGTCGACAGCAGGCGCCGCTTCACTTCGCCAATGACCCGCCGCTCGTCCGCCTCGTCTTGGGCCTCAAAGGTGACCGAGAAGCGGATGTACGCACCCACATCGTCCCACGGCACGGTGGAGATGAGCTTCTCGGTGATGAGCCACTCCGAGAACTCCTGGGCGCTGTGAAACCGCTGCCCGTCCCGGGTGCCCACCGGCGCCGGCACGTACAGGTAGAAGCTGCCCCGGGGTTTTGTGGCCTGGAAACCGGCGGCGCGCAAGGCCTGCGTGAGCATGTCGAGCCGGCGGCTGTAGCGCTGGCACGCGTCGGCGGTGATCTGCGGCAGGCTCATGGCCCGGATGCCCGCCCACTGGATGGCCCGGAACTGGCCCGAGTCGGTGTTGTCCTTCACCGCGGCAAACGCTTTCACCGCCAGCTCGTTGCCGCAGACCCAGCCCAGCCGCCACCCGGTCATGTTGAACGCCTTGGAGAGCGAATGGACCTCCACGGCCACTTCTTCGGCCCCCGGCACCGACAAGATGCTCAAGGGCCGCTCGCCGTCGTACACCAGCGCGGCGTAGGCGGCGTCATGGACCACCAGGATGCCGTGGCGGCGGGCAAAATCCACCACATGGGCGAAAAACTCCCGCGTGGCCACGGCGCCCGTGGGGTTGTTGGGGTAGTTGAGGTAGAGCAGCTTCGCCCGGCGGCGCTGCTCGGGCGTGAGCCGCTCCAAGTCGGGCAAAAAGCCGTTTTCCGGCAGAAGCGGCAGCTCCACGACCTCGCCGCCCAGGTAACGGGTGTAGGTGGACATCACCGGGTAGCCGGGCACCGTGGTGACGGTGATGTCGCCGGGGTTAATGAAGGCCAGCGGCAACAGGGCTAGGGCCGGTTTCGAACCGATGCTGGGGCAGATGTGCTTCTCCGGGTCAAGGCCCTGGACGCCGTAGGTCTGCGCCATGTACCGGCTCGCCGCCACCCGGAAGGGCAGGATGCCGTTGTCGGCGTAGAAGCGGTTCTCCGGCCGGGCTGCCTGGGCGGCCAGCTCCGCCACGACCGCTTCGTCGGCCATGCGGTCGGGCTCGCCGACGCCCATGTCGATGAGCTCCACGTCGGGGTGCAGGCGCCGCGCCGCTGCGGTGGCCGCTTTGATCTTGGCGAACTTGTACCCCCCGCCGCCCCGGCCGAACTCCCGGCCGCCGATGCGTTCCGCCAACAGTTCCCGGACGAAGGTGTCCGCCGGCACCGAACTCTCTGCCATCGCCCGTCAACCGCTCCTTTCCGTGGCCGGTCCGCCGGTCACAGGCCCGCCGGCCTGCCCAGCGAGCGGAGCCATTCGTCGCTCAATTCGCCCTCGCAGATGGCTTCGCACGGTCCCGTCATATACACGTGGCCGTCCGCGGCCCAATCGATCTCCAGCGACCCGCCCAGCATATGCACGTTGACCCGCCGCCCGGTCAGGCCGAGGAGGGAAGTGGCCACCGCCGTGGCGCACGCGCCCGTTCCGCAGGCGTACGTCTCGCCGCTGCCCCGCTCCCAGACGCGCATGCGCACGTTCCCGGGGTCCAGCACCTGGACGAACTCCACATTGACGCCGTTGGGAAACGCGGGGTGGGTTTCCACCTGGGGTCCGAGGGTGCGCACCGGCGCCCGGTCCACATCATCCACCAGCATCACGCAGTGCGGGTTGCCCATGGAAACCGCCGTGAAGCGATAGACCTCGTCGCCCACCGGCAGAGCCTCGTTCACGATGGGGCCGGTACAGGAATCGGTGGCCGGCAGCACCAACGGGATCTCGGCCGGGCGGAAGCGGGGCGGCCCCATGTCCACCCGCACGGCCGTCACCGTTCCGTCTCGGCGGGTCAGCTCCAACTCCAGCACGCCGGCCAGCGTCTCCACGCGCACGCGGTCGCCGCGGACATGCCCCAGCTCAGCGGCATAGCGGGCGAGGCAGCGGATGCCGTTGCCGCACATCTCCCCTTCGCTGCCGTCCGCGTTGAACATGCGCATCCGGATGTCGGCCTGCGTGGAGGGGAGGAGAAGGATAAGGCCGTCCGAGCCGATCCCAAAGCCCCGGTCGCTGATCCGGCGCGCCAGCTCCGGCCAGTCGAGGGCCGAGGCCGACTGGCCGATCAAGTCGATGTACACGTAGCTGTTGCCCAACCCGTGCAGCTTGGCGAAGCGCATGCACGACCCCCCTCGGTCGCGAGTGGCACGACCCAAGGCCGTGCTCGTGTGGGCACGGCCCCGGTGCCGGCCCGGGAGGGCGCCGTGGCCGGGCGCCCTGCCAAGACGCCCTTGGCGGGCACCCGGTAACGCCGGTCAGGTCCGTCAACGCCCGGGAGGCGGACCGTGAGGCTCCCCCCCGGTTGGAGGCCCAGGCTGCCAGAACCGCTTAGTACCGGGCCAGGTACTGGTCGATCTCCCACTGATGCACCTGCGTGCGGTAGGCGTCCCACTCGGCCCGCTTGGCCCGCAGGAACGCGTCCACCACATGCGGCCCCATGGCGTCGACGATGACCTGGTCGGCCAGGAAGCACTCCAGAGCTTCCTCCAGGCTGCCGGGCAGGCTGACGATGCCCCGCGCTTTGCGCTCTTCGGGCGTCATGTGATAGATGTTTTCCTGCGTTTCCGGCGGCGGCGTCATGCCTTTCTTGATGCCGTCGAGGCCCGCGGCGATGATGGCGGCGAAGGCCAGGTACGGGTTGCACGACGGGTCGGGCGAGCGCAGCTCGATGCGGCTGGACTGGCCGCCCGCGGCGGGCACGCGGATGAGGGCGCTGCGGTTCTTGGCCGACCACGCCACGTACACCGGCGCCTCATAGCCCGGTACCAGGCGCTTGTAGGAGTTGACCAAGGGGTTGGTGATGGCCGTGAACCCGCGGGCGTGGTGCAGCAGGCCCGCAATGAACTGATACGCCACCTTGCTTAGGCCCAGCTCGTCCCTGGGGTCGGCGAAGGCGTTTCTGCCGTCCTTGGCCAGGCTAAGGTGGGTGTGCATGCCGGAGCCGTTGATGCCGAAGATCGGTTTCGGCATGAAAGTCGCGTGCAGGTTGTGCAAGTGCGCGATGGCGCGGGTGACAAACTTGAACGTCACCAGGCGGTCCGCCGTGGTCAGCGCGTCGTCGTACTGAAAGTCGATCTCGTGCTGGCCCATGGCCACCTCATGGTGCGACGCCTCCACGCGGAAACCCATCTCGTCCAAGGCGGTGACGATGTCCCGGCGCACGTCTTCGCCGCGCTCGATGGGACCCAGGTCGAAGTAGCCGCCCGCGTCGTGGGTGATGGTCGTCGGACGGCCTTGTTCGTCACGGCGGAAGAGGAAGAACTCGGCTTCGGGGCCGGCGTTGACGGTAAAGCCCAGCTTGGCCGCCTCGGCCAACGCACGCTTCAGGACGTAGCGCGGGTCGCCCTCAAACGGCTCGCCGTTGGGCCGGTAGACGTCGCAGATGAGCCGGGCGGTGGTGCCGTCGGCGCGGGTGCGCCACGGGAACACCGCGAAGGTGTTGTAGTCGGGCCGCAAATACATGTCGGATTCTTGAATGCGGGTGAAACCTTCGATGGACGACCCGTCAAACATGATGTCGCCGTCCAGCGCCTTTTCAAGCTGCCCGACCGGGATCGCGACGTTCTTGAGGATGCCCTGCACGTCGGTGAATTGCAGGCGAATAAATTTTACATTGCGTTCCTTCGCCAGCTTCAGGATGTCCTCTCGGGTTAACGCGGCCATACCTCTGTTTCACTCCTTGCTCGCCTCAAGGGTCCGCCCTGCCCGGTGCCGGGAGGGCCGTAGAAGCGCTGGCCAAGCCGCTCCAGCGCATAGCGGGGACCCGAACACAGCCGGCCGGTTCTGTGCGGTCCAGGAATTTTACGGTTCATGATATTTCCGGCGCCGTTTTCCACGCAAGGGGGGATGAAAAAGTATACACGATACATGCGCGGATTGCGTTGCGGTTCGCCGTCCGACCTTCTAGAATGCTCCCACAAGACTTTTCTCGCGTCAACAACCGCTGGCGGGAACGACGGCTGGCGTGCCCGGCCGCTTGAAGGCGAAAGCCCAGCTAGAAGGCGGTTTCTGCGGCGGCCGGCACCGCGGTGCCATCAATGGCACGACTGGGAATTTTAGGAAAACCGGTCGGAAGCCGGGGCGCCGGTCATAGCCGGTCCTTTATGAGCCAGTATGAGACAGCCGGCAGCTAAACGGCGGCCAAACAATAGCCAAACAGCAGCCAAACAGCAGCCAGCCGGCACCCAAACGGCACCCAAAGAGCAGCCGAACGGCACCAAAGAACAGCCGAACGGCAGCCAAAGAGCAGCCGAACGGTGGCCAACGGCAACCAGCCGGCGTCCCGACGGCGGAAAGAGGCCAGCGACGGAGGGGGCTGACATGGTGCTTCAGGAACCGCGACGAACGAGGCTAGTCTACGACAGGGAACGGGCCGAACGGGACGCGTGCGGCGTGGGGTTTATCGCGACGACGCGCCGTGAGACCGGCAAAGTGCTGCCCATGGCCATCGAGGCGCTCAGGCGGCTCGCCCACCGGGGAGGCATCGCCGCCGACGGCGCCACGGGCGACGGCGCCGGTTTCATGACGCAGATCCCCCACGCCTTCTTTATGCGGGAGCTCGCGCGCCTTGGATGCGGGGTGCCGCTCAGGGAAGGCGAGCTGGGCGTCGGCATGTTCTTCGTCCCGCGGGAAGGCGCGGCCTACCCACAGCTGCAGGCGCTGGTGGCGCAGCTGGCGCCCGCCGAGGAGCTGGAAGTGCTGGCCTGGCGGGATGTGCCGGTCCGGCCCGAGGCGCTGGGGCAGTACGCCGCCCGCAGCCGCCCTCACATTTGCCAAGTGTTTGTGCGGCGACCGGCGGTCGATGACGCGCTGGCCTTTGAGCGGCGGCTGTACCGGTTTCGCAAGAAGCTGGACCGGGCCATGGCGGAAGCGCAGCTGGGCGGCTACGTGGTGTCCCTGTCGGGGCGCACCATTACGTACAAGGGGCTCTTGCGGGCCACGCAAGTCGCGGACTTCTTCCCGGATTTGACCGACCCGGACTACCGGACTTCTTTTGCCCTTTTTCATCAGCGCTACAGCACCAACACGGCGCCCGCGTGGCGGCGGGTGCAGCCTTTCCGTTTCCTGGCCCACAACGGCGAGATCAATACCATCACCGGAAACGCCAATTGGATGGCCGCCCGGGAGGCGACGCTTGAGTGCGCCGCGTTGGGCGATGTGGACCTGCGGCCGGTGCTGGAGCCCGGCAACAGTGACTCGGGGATGCTGGACAATGCGCTGGAGCTTTTAACCTTGGCGGGGCGGGACGTGCGCCATGCCATGATGATGCTGGTGCCGGAAGTGTGGGAACGCATCAGCGGCCTGGACCCTGCCCGGCGGGACTTTTACCGCTATCACTCCACGCTGGTCGAGCCCTGGGACGGGCCGGCGGCGATCGTGTTCACCGACGGGCGCTGGGTCGGCGCGACGCTGGACCGCAACGGTCTGCGGCCCATGCGGTATCTGTTGACGGAGGACGGCTTCGTCATCGCCGGTTCGGAGGTGGGCATCGTCAGCGTCGAGCCGCAGCGCGTCATCGAGCGCGGGCGCCTGGGCCCGGGGCAAATGCTAGCGGTGGACGTCGAGGAAGGGCGCGTTATGCACGACGCCGAGATCAAGGCCGAGTTCAGCGCCCGCCAGCCCTACGGCGAATGGGTCCGCCGGCACATGGTGACGGTGCCGCGCAGCGGGGCCGCGGCCGGGCATGCGTCCGCCAACGGACACCGTCCGGAGCCAGTGGAGATAGACGAGGCCCAGCTCACCCAGCAGCAGCTGGCCTTTGGGTACACGTCGGAAGAGATCATCGTCACGCTGCGGCCCATGGCCGAGGACGGGAAGGAACCCAACGGTTCCATGGGCGACGACACGGCGCTGGCGGTGCTGTCGTACCACCCGCGGCCCCTATACCACTACTTCAAGCAGCGGTTTGCCGAAGTGACCAACCCGGCCATCGACCACCTACGGGAGCGCATGGTATTCTCGCTGCGGACGCTTCTGGGGCCCCGGGACAACCTGCTGGCGGAGCGCCCGGAAGCGGCGGCGTTAATTGAGCTGCCCGGTCCGGTGCTGCTGCGGCCGGAGATGGAAGCGCTGGAGGCCGTCGCTGCCCGCGACCCGCGCTTCCGGCTCGTGCGTCTGGACACCGTGTTTCCGGTGGCGGGCGGGCCGGAGGAGCTGGAAAAGGCCGTACGCCGGCTGCAGCGGGAAGCGGAGGCGGCCGTCGATGGCGGCGCCTCGCTGCTGGTATTGTCTGACCGCAAGGTCGGCCCCGAATACGCGCCCATCCCGGCCCTAATGGCTGTCGGAGCTGTCCATCACCACCTGATCCGCGCCGGGAAGCGCATGCGGGCCTCCATCATCGTGGAGAGCGGCGAGCCCCGGGAGATCCACCACATCTGCACGCTGCTGGGCTACGGCGCGGCGGCGGTGTACCCGTACCTGGCGCTGGATACGGTGGCGTCCCTGCGTTTCAAGGAGGCGGGCATTACACCCGCCATCGCGCAGGAGCGGTTCCGCAAGGCGGCCGAAGAAGGCCTGCTCAAAGTCATGTCCAAGATGGGCATCTCCACTCTGGACAGCTACATGGGCGCGCAAATCTTCGAGGCCGTCGGTCTGGCCGACGAAGTGATCGAAACCTGCTTCCCCGGCACGCCATCGGTGGTGCAGGGCAACGGTTTCCGGCATATCGCCGAGATCGTGCTGACGTGGCACGCGAAGGCGTTCCCGACGGCCGGCAAGCTCGAGACCTACGGTTTCTACAAGCCCCGCAAGGGCGGCGAGCACCACGACTTCACGCCCGAGACCGCCCGCAAGCTGCACGAGGCGGTGGGGCTCAAGGGCTCCGGCAACGGCTCGCCGTCCCGCGAGGCCTACAACGAATGGGCCCGCATGGTAAACGCGGTGCCGAGCCAGCTGCGGTCGGCCTTGCGGTTCCGCAGCGACCGGACTCCCATCCCGGTGGACGAGGTGGAGCCCGTGGAGGCCATCGTCAAGCGCTTCTCCACGGCCCAGATGTCCCTGGGCGCCTTGTCTCCGGAAGCCCACGAGGTGCTGGCCATCGCCATGAACCGCATTGGCGCGCGTTCGGGCTCGGGCGAGGGCGGGGAGGACCCTGCGCGCTACGGTACCGAGCGCAACAGCGCGGTGAAGCAGGTGGCGTCGGGGCGCTTTGGCGTGACGCCCGCGTACCTGGCGTCGGCGGCGGAGATCCAGATCAAGATCGCCCAAGGTTCGAAACCGGGCGAAGGGGGCCAGATCCCGGGCGACAAGGTGACGCTGCTCATCGCGCGCCTGCGCAAGACGACACCGGGTGTGGCGCTGATTTCGCCGCCGCCGCACCATGACATCTACTCCATCGAGGACCTGGCGCAGCTCATCTACGACCTGAAGGCCGCCAACCCCGGCGCCGAGATCTCGGTGAAGCTGGTGGCCCAGACGGGCGTAGGCACCATCGCAGCGGGCGTGGCCAAGGGCGGCGCCGACGTCATCGTCATCAGCGGGCATTCGGGCGGCACGGGCTCGTCGCCCCTCAATTCCATCAAGAACGCCGGCCTGCCCTGGGAAATCGGCCTGGCCGAGACGCAGCAGGCCCTGCTGGACAACGGCTTGCGCCACCTGGTGGGCCTGCGGGTGGACGGCGGCATCAAGACCGGCTGGGACGTGGTCATGGCGGCGCTTTTGGGCGCCGACGAGTACTCCTTTGGCACGGCGGCCATGATCGCCGAAGGCTGCGTCATGGCGCGGGTGTGCCACAACAACACGTGCCCCGCAGGCGTCGCAACACAGCGGCCTGACCTGCGCCAGAAGTTCGTCGGGAAACCGGAAAACGTCATCGCCTTTATGCACCTGGTGGCCCAGGAAGTGCGGGAGATCCTGGCCAGCCTCGGCTACCGCAGCCTGGATGAGATCATCGGCCGCACGGACCTCTTGGAACAGGTCTACGACGGCCATCCCGCCTTTGCGCGCCTGGATTTGGCGCCGCTTTTGGGTGTGCCTGAGGGCTGCGAAGACCGCCCGCGCCGGCGGATGGCGGTCCGCAATGACTTGCTCGCGCCCATCGGCGGCAATCCGCCCTTCCCGCCACAGGCCAACGGTGCGTTGTCTCTTGGTGCCCATTCTCCGGCCGCATCGCTGGCTCCTTCCTTCCTTGTTGCGTCCCCGCTCGCTGTGTCCCGGCCGTCCGCGACCGCAGCCGGGGGCTTGAACGGGAGCAGCGGCAGGCCTAGCGACCCGGCGGAGCCGGCGAACAGTCAGGATGGGTTGTGGGGCGACACTGCGCTAATCACCGCCGCAATGCCGGCCATCGCCCATGGGAAGGATGTTGAGATTGAACTCCCCATCGCCAACAGCGACCGGGCCGTGGGCGCAACACTGTCTTTCACGATCGCGCGGCAGTTCGGCGACGACGGCCTGCGCCAGGGCAGCTTCCATGCCATTTTCCGCGGTTCGGCGGGCCAGTCGTTCGGCGCTTTCCTGCCGCCCGGCGTGCGGTTCACGCTCATCGGTGAAGCCAACGACTACGTGGGCAAGGGGCTGGCCGGCGGCGAGATCGTGGTCCGTCCCTTCGAAGGCACGCCGCGACCCCATGAGCAAGTCATCGTGGGCAACACGGTGCTCTACGGCGCCACCGGCGGCACCTTCTTCGCCTGCGGCCGGGCGGGCGAGCGCTTCGCTGTCCGCAACAGCGGCTGCCTGGCCGTGGTGGAAGGCACCGGCGACCACCCGTGCGAGTACATGACGGGCGGCACCGTCGTTATCCTGGGTCCCACGGGCCACAACGTGGCGGCGGGCATGACGGGCGGCGAGCTCTTTATCTACGACGAAACCGGCCACCTGGCGGAGCGCATCAATCCCGAGCTGGTCCTCTTCGGGCCCACGCACGAGCAGGACGGGGAACGGCTGCGGGCTATCTTGCTGCAGCACCTGGAGCGCACCGGCAGCCCCAAAGCCCGGTTGCTCTTGGCCGACTGGCGGGCGACGCTGGCGCGCTTCGTGACCGTCACGCCGCGGGCCATGAGGGAGAAAGTTTCCCTCTGGGAGCTGCGCGAGGAGACCCGGACGAGCTGAACGGATTACAACTCGATCGGAAGCACCTTGGCGGCAGCGGAGTGACCGACGGCTCGCGTACTCCGCTCGTGGGCAGGTGGGTCTCGAGGAGCGGGTTCAGGGGTTGCCCATGAAGCGGGGGTTCAACGTGCAACGGTTGCTCAGGGACGTGTTGGAATACGGGGGAGAATACTTGTCGTCGACCTCCGGTAGTGCAAAAACCCTGGGGGGTCGACGACAGCTACTGTTCCGCAGGACTTCTCCTAGCTGCGGCGAAGCTTAACCGCACGACCGGTCGGCCGCGAGCACGCTAGTGATGGTTGGGTGAAAACCCAGCTCGTGAAGGGGTTTGGGCTCTACCTGTGAGGGATTGAAACATGTAGTCCTTGCGAGTGTACTTGCGCCCGTTGTTACGTTTGGGCTCTACCTGTGAGGGATTGAAACTGATGCTTCCGT